>JAQGHT010000967.1 GCA_028291565.1 Planctomycetaceae bacterium
GCCATTCGGGACCAGCAACATTGGGAATTCCGTAGTGCTTGGCCAATTCCTCATTTAAGAATGTGTAGTCGGCATTCAAAATATCGAGTACCGACCCATTGTGCTGGAAAAAGTCGGTAAAGAACTGAATTGACTCTTCGTACATGGCACCACGAATGCCCGTGAATGTCGGAAAGTGCCGATCGCTCTTTTCATCCAGATGATCAAAATCGTGGATGTGCAACCATTGGCAGGCGAATTCTGTGGCCATCCGGCGGATTTTTGAGTCGTTCAGCATCCGCTTGGTTTGGGCCATCAAGACCTCGGGCTGGTTCAGTTTTCCTGACGCGGCGACCTGCAGCAGTTCGGCGTCGGGTTGCGACGACCAGAGAAAATAACTCAGCCGGCTGGCCAGTTCAAAATCGGAAACGGGACTTTGGCCAGACCCTGGTTTCGGTTTCTCGATCCGATACAGAAATCCTGGTGAAACCAGGATCCGGGCGAGCGTTAAACGAAAGGCCTCGTCATGTGGGATTTCTTGAGTCCGTAACCGCCCATAGAGCGCCCGCAATTCCTGGAATTCGCTGTCGGTCACGGGCCGTCGGTAGGCTCGACTTGCGAAATCGTGTAAGAATTCGAGGTGTCGCGGCTCGGTCTCGACCAGCATCTTGCGAAACGCGGCCGCCCGATCATTGATCGGTTTGCGTAATGGTTCGAAGACTTTCGGGTCGGCATCTTGCGTGGCGTATTCCATCAATTGTGCGTAGGCGTCCACGAGTGTGAGCGCGTCCTGACTGATGTAATGCAGTTCATTCCACAAACGATCCAGATACGCATGTTGGGCTTCGTCGAGCATCAGGCGTGAAAGGTGGTCGTCTTCACGATAGAACAGGGTCAGCGTCACAACTTCGTCGACCGGGACGATTTTTGTGTAACACAATGCGGCGGGAAACAATTGGCGAAAATCATCAAATGCCTGTTCGATCCGTTTGCGTGTCACGCTACCTTCGGTCACAAGAATGGGTGTCGCGTACGAACTTCGCTGATTATTTCCAGTCCAGGCACCATTGGCCTGAGTGATTTTGACCTCGCTGGGAAGCAGGCCCGTAATGCGTGCCGGTTTGCCGGCCAGCACTTCCAGTTGCACACTGCCCTCGGACCCCGATTCCTTGTGGAGCGCTCCGTTCAGCACCAGTTCGCAACCGGCAATCAGATCGGCGGGAAGTCGGACTTCAATCACGGACGGCGCCTGAACGACCAGACTGCCCGGGTCAACCTTGCTGCCATTGGGATGCTTTCCAAACAGGCCTGGATCGAGGCCCCATTCAGTCGCCCCTGCTGCGGAATCCTTGGAAGGGACCTTTTCCTCTGTCGCCGTCGCGCCCGTTTGCGGACTTCGCAAAATGCCGCCAAACAGCGGACCGCTGAGTGACGCCATTTGTTGATACAAAGCGGCATCAGGGCTTTCTTTCGCCGCAGGCGGTCCACCAGTCAACAATGTCTGAATCGCTTCGGACAGTGGGCGACGTTCATCTGACGTTTTGGCGCCGAGCCATTTCGCAACCAATGATCCCGGAGGAATGACTGGGCCGCTCGATTCACCAAGCTTTTCTGATTCGGTATAAAAATGCCATACGCCCTGATTGCCAAAGCGGTCCGCGTGTGGATTCCCCGCCTGGATATCGCTGGAGACATCGGCAGCCAGGTTCCACGCCTTCCCACCTGCACCAGCGCCGGTCAGTTTCAAATCGACTGTCGTTAAATCGCACGAGTGATTCCCATCGCGCGGTCCCACCAGCAGTGACACCAGATCGCCGGTTTGAATGGCCACTCCGTCCAGCGGCCCCACGGGCACATCTTTGCTGCCTTGAGCGATCCCTGCTGCGAGCCGCTGCCGTGTCGCCCCCCGTCGCAGCTCGAGTGCCCAGGTGACCCCGTTTCCGCATTCGGGATGAGCATGCGTCACCGTTCCTTCGATCTTCATCAAGCTTGTCACCGGACTTTGCCAGCCTACGGCCGTTCTCAGCGTCGGAGACGGGTGGACAGCCACACTGTGCGGCTTCATATTGCCAGGGATGCGAACCTGCTGGTCAGAAGAATTCGCGACTAGCAACGGAGTTTCATTCGACCCCCAGCCTTTGACGAACTCGTAATTGCCCGAATTGTTGATTTTATTCGTGAAATGCCCGCGCAATTCGACGCTGCTTCCCGCACCAATCCCTAGGTAATCGAGCCACGCGACCACCGCCTCGGCATCAACACCATGCTTCTTGGCGAGTTCAGCGGGATTTGCTTTCCCTTGAGCAATTGCAGCTTCGTCAGCGGCCAGTAGATACTTGGTGGCACTTTGGAAAATCTGTTCGCGGCGAACTGCTAACTGGCGTGTGACCTTCCGAACGTCGCGCAGTAACAGGTCTGGACGACCTGGCGCAACGAGCCGAGGCTGTTGCCAGACCACGACATCGTGCTCTTTGCCGTCGCCTGCATCAGAAGCCAGCAGCGCCAGCGTGATTTCAGATCCTTCGGGCAATGCGGGAACTTTAAAACGGATCTCTTGTTGCGTGACAAGCGGATTGATCGATTCCAGCCACCGCTGTGGCCCATTCAACTTTCCGATGTGGCCGACACTATTGAATTTCCAGAGTGTCTTTTGCCATTGCGCGATATCGGCAGTCAAACTCGCAGCATCTTGCGGTTTTGCCGTCTTCCAGCGTGTTCGCAATCCGTCCAACAGCAGTGATGGTTTGGAATCGGTGAGACCTTGCCACAGCAGCCCGAGATACTTGGGACTCAGACCATACTCGCGGGCCACGGCATCGATTTTTTTGGTTCCGTTTGCCAGTGCTTCACGTTCGGAAAGAGTGGCCGCCAGATACTTTTCAACGGGTAAACGGCCCCCTTCATTGGTCTCAAAAACGATGCCTTGCAGATTGACTTTGTCTCCACCCCGCGGGTCGGTGAACTGTCGATAAAACTCACGAATTCGTGTCAGAGTTTCATTGGTCCAGTCTCTGCGTGTCGACAGCGGCGAGAATCGAATTCCGTCCGGTAATAGGACCGCGTGGTCAGCAACGTCTTTCGCGGCATCGAAGTACTTGGTCATCAATGACGGAGACATCACAAGCGCGTTGCCCGTGTTGGTGAAGCCTTCTCCCGCTGCACCATCGACCGGAAATTCCCGGGCGGGTTCGAGCGAAGAAATCCCTGTCAGATCGCGCAAAGTGTGGGTATATTCCGCATTTCCGAGGCGGCGGAGAACGACGCGACCGGGATCGCCGGCTCGGGCTTTGGCTTCGGTTGTCAGAAACCCGCGGACCCATTCTTGTAATTGAGTTCTCTCGGCAGCTGTCGGCTGTTTTGCGTCTTTGGGAGGCATTTGCCCACTCTCGAGCATCTCGCCGACTTTTTGCCAAGCTTTCGGGTGTTTCCGAACTTCGGCAAAGGTCGCAAAAGTGGAGAGATCAATTTCCGCTTCGGCGCGATCCCCCGAATGGCATTCATGGCAATAACGGACAACCAGCGCTCGAATTTCAGGCAGATAGGATTTTTCAAGCAGCTTGACGTCGAATTCGTTCGCATCGGAAGGATGCCGGGCTGGTAAGATGACAGCCAGAACGAGTATGACAATCGCAATCTGGAACTGGATTCGCGACGCTTTGGATCGATTCCCTGAATTCAATTGCAATTTCCTTGGCGCTTGAGTCTTGCAATATTTGATTTCGAAATTTCACAAACAGAATTATAACCGCAATCATGGCGGCGCAACAGACTTCCGAGGAGTGCCAGAATGAATAAGGCCTTTGTCCGCGAGCCCGATCAAGGGGTAGAGCGCTGTCCCCGCTGCGGTTCGCTGGGCGAACCTGTCGGTTTAGATACGGTCAAAGAATTCCTGAAACCGGAATTCCCCGATCCGCTGTCTGATTCTGCCCATTTTTGCCCCTATGCGGCGTGCGATGTCGTCTATTTCGACATGTTTGAGCGAATTGTCCTGACCACGGACATCATCCGTCCGGTCTATCCCAAAGATCCCACGGCACCTCTGTGTGGATGTTTTGGACTGACGTGCGAAGATGTGGAAGACGATATCGCCGAAGAAAGTGTCGCGCGAGTGAAAGCACTTCTGACTCGTGCTCAATCAAGCGAAGCCAGCTGCCGGACACACTCCGTGAATGGCAAGTCGTGCATGGAGGCCGTGCAAAAATAATATTTTAAGTTAAAAGGTGGGACTTAGTTTAAGTGGCTGACAAACAACCTGGCGAGCGGTGGGTGTCAGCCCACTGGTTTCTCGGTTCTTTGTCTGGTTCTAAGTCTACTACGATCACCTTGCGGCGGAGTCGACGCGGACGTCGATGCAGGGAATCACCCCGCGGTGTACCCATTTGGACTCGCGCCGCGCAATCCTCGACGCGGGCCATGCTCGATGTGTGCGGCGAGGCCATGTCCCTGGAGTGCTGCGGCTTGACGCAGCCCTCCATTGACCTGGAATGGCGATGTTGATCATTCAAAAAATCGATCGACAACATCTTCGACTTGGAAGAACACGGTTTTGAAGTTCGAGAGTCGCTATTTCAATCAAAGGGAGGGCGGTGTCGAGCCACCGCACTCCAGGGAATTGGAATGGAGATGTTCAAGTCGCATCTGCCTGTCTTTTAAGTTCTTCGAAATCTCTCAATTCAATCAGCGAGAGAAGCCCAATCGGCCTTGTACCAAATCATTTCTTTGAATCAGACGTGTCCATACGCTACCTGTCGAAAGAGGGCCTCGGCCATAGAATTGGAGAATCGGGCCGTCTTTTGAAACAGGAGCTTCAGCAAATGCACAGGTCTCTGTTTGGGCTGGGCGGTCACGTTTCCCGGCCACGTCGGACAAAATCGTTGAATGGATTGAACGGACCGGATGAACTGGAATCGCGGGTGCTGCTCTCAGGTGTGCCAACACCCAGTCACATCGTCGTTGTGATTGAGGAGAACCATTCTTATTCGGAGGTGATCGGTTCTTCGAGCGCACCATATATCAACTCGTTGGCCCAACAGGGCGCCCTGATGACCCAGTCGTTTGGTGTTCAGCATCCAAGCCAACCGAACTATCTCGATCTCTTTTCGGGTTCAAATCAGGGAGTCAGTGGCGATGCTGTCCCGAGCC
>JAQGHT010000968.1 GCA_028291565.1 Planctomycetaceae bacterium
ACTCCTCATCAGTGCAAACGTCTGACGGCAGAATCTGTAATTGTTTCAGCTTGGCAAACACCAGGCTATCAACAAAGCTGTTCTCTGAAGGATTATTCCAGGCAAATCCTGGAACTTCCTGGAGGAAAGTCACATAGCTGGTGGCCATCTTGTCCAGATAGCGACCGAGAATGGCGGTCTCACCGCGAGAGTTCTTGGCGACCAAACCGTTGTCATCAACTTTGGCGACAGTTTCATTGGACGACGTGAAAACGGTCAAGGGGGTGACGTCACGCACACTGCCGTCGCTGAAGTGAGCCATCACGACGATTTGCTGACGCAAACCAGCCTGTTGAAACGTTCGGCTTTCGGGCAACATTTGAATCTTGACCAGTTCCGGTTCAGTCGGTTGATCCAGACGCAAGCCTTCTGCAACCCAATCCAACAGCACACGATGCGAGGCATCATTCTTTTTCAATCGCCGCCCGCCACCGTGAGCCACTTCCATCAACGGCTTCTTTAATAGCAAGCTTTCACCAGGCTCAAGCGTATTCGTCCGGCGTCCGTAATATTCGGAACGCAAAGTCATAATGTCGAGAACTGGGTCATAGCCTCTGAGGCTCAGGCGGAAACCACCTTTGCCAGAAGGCGAACCGTGGCACGCCCCCATGTTACATCCCGACTTCGAGAGCGCGGCGATCGTCTGATTCTTGAAGCTCACGGGTGTTGGTTTCGCCATATTCTTGACGATTCCATCGACGCTGGACTTCAAAGCGCCAATCGTCGCGGTGATCTGCACTGATCCATCCGCACCAGGTTTCACCACCGCATGTTCGACTTTAGCGATTGGATCCGCAGACGAAGTGAAGACCGCGACTGAAGTCAAATCTCGGACCTCACCGTTAGCATACTTGCCAGTCACGATGAGATGCTGATAAGACCGAGTTCCATTTAACTCGAACTTCGCCGGCTCGACAGTAATCTCTGTGGGTGTCCCCACATCGACCGCAGGCTTTTCCTCAGCCTTGAGCGAGTCCGTATTGATCACGCCCAAGCCATACAGGCTGAGGGCAACTGAGAGTGAGAATATCCAGCGTCTCATGGAATGATGGCTCCATCTTGGGTGGGAGGGACGCTCCAGGGGCGAGGCAACTTAGGGCGGGGGGCTGACAGGCCATTCAGAGCCATGTCACGCACAACATCTGCAACCGCTCAAGCTTAACACAGATCAATCAATACTTGAATGTCAAATCCATTCAAGGTTTCACGCATTTCTAAAAAATGCTCTTTTGAAGTTTGGTCATTGGTCACGGATCCTCTTGTTCCCAAGCTCGGCTTGGGAACGTCCTTCTTCGAAGCTCTGCTTCACACCAAGAGCGGTGAATTGCCCTAAGAAGCTGACAAACAACCTGGCGAGCGGTGGGTGTAAGCCCACTGGTTCCTCGGTTTTTTGTCTGGTTCTAAGCCAAACCACGAGATCGTCGCGAAGCAGAGCTTCCTGAAGCAGCGTTCCCAAGCAGAGCTTGGGAACGAGTTACATATTACTCAACAATCAACTTGGCATTGGCTGCGGTTTCGGTAAACTTCTGACCGCCGGCCGTGCCTTCACCTTTGACGCTAAGGTTTTCAATCGTCCCGACAGCAGCATCGGCTGCGGCCGTGAGCGTGATTTCGACTTCGGTTTTCCCTTCTGGAATCGTAGCGTCAGCCGCAGTCACTCCCTTGGGCAAATTCGCGAACGTCAGCACAATCGGTCCGTTGTACGCAGGGTTACGTTCTGCAACGACTTTTCCCTTGAGCATAGCGCCTTTGACGATTTTCGCGGCCCCAATGTCCGTCTTCAAAACAAAAGGAGCTCGCAGCGAAAACCGCACTGCAGGCGCCGCTTGAACCACAGTGTCGTTCCCCTTCTTGCCGGTCCCAACCAAAACCCCGCTGAAACTGCCTAGCGGAGCGGCAGCCGTCGCCGTGAAAACGATATCAACTTCGTTTTTGTCCTTATCAATCGGTTTCACGGCCGCAGTGATACCCGCCGGCAATCCATTCTGGGCCGGTTCTACGGCGAACGTGATCGCTTCTGGAAAATCAGCAGCTCGAATCGACTTGATTTTGACCGTGGCAGTCAAATTCTTGCCGAACACCAGTTCTAATGGTTCGGTTCTCAAAACGAAAAATGGCTGCGGATTGATTCCCAACGCAATCGCTTGAGAAACCAGTTGTGGTGGTAGCGGGGTGGCAGCGAAAGCAGCCTTTTGAGCTGTTGTAGCGGTCGCCTGCGAAACATATTCGGCTTCACCGATCTTCGCCTTGCCCAGGATTTTCACGGGATAGAACTTGCCGTCTGGAGCCGCACCGCTATTGAGAATCGTCAGGACCGCAGAGTTCTGACCAATTCCAATCACGGCACCTGTCGAAACGACATTTGCCGGAGCATCCGCCAAAGACAACTCGATCGGCCCATCGTATCCACGCCGCACGGAGGTCACCGTCACCAACGAAACACCCTGCAATGGAACATTCAAAGTATCCGTCGAAACCGACAAATCAAAGCCGGCCTGAAATGGCGTCACGGCGATCCGATAAGCGTACTCAGGTCCACCACGCTTAACGAGTTCTTCAACAACCAGAGTGTAGTCCCCATCAGCGGGAGCGTTAAAATCGAGTGCGCCTTCAGCCGCTCCATTGTCATCAGCCGCGACGACTTGCCCGCCATCCGCCTTGAGGATTTTGAGGTAGAGATCACTCGGTGACCCTTGTTGTCGCGTGATGCCGGAAAACATGAATCGCTGCCCCGCTTTGGCGGTGAAAATAAACCGATCCACGTCGCCTGGCTTGTCAAATCGTCCATTCAGGCTTGCCCCCAGCGTGACGCGTGTAGCCATTGCCGCTTCATCATTCGGCTCGACTTCGAGCGCCTCGTCACCCAATCCCACAGACACACTTCCAAAACCGCTTGCCAAACCATTCGGGAGTTTGACACCGACATTCACCCAATTGATTGGGTTTTCATTGGCAATATTCACAGTGACCGGTTGAGCCCCCTCCAAACGGGAACCCGCAAATGCCAGCTGGGCCGGCCCACCCTTTTTTACACCAAGGGGGTAGGGGGTTGTCACGCAGGGAAAGTCACCGATTCGCAATCGGTAGATAAAATTGCCGCCGCCCTGAAATCGAATGTCCCGTACCTCAACCACATACTCACCAGCATCCTTAAATGTATGCGTCAAACGGGAATCTCCGCCCAGTCCTGGAGCATCATCACTGTAAGCTAACTCTCGGCCTTGTAAGTCCAGAATTCGCAGCATCGGATCGAGTGGTGAACCGAGCCGACGCGCAACGACTTCAAATGAAAGCGTTTGGGCCGCCGTTGCGGTGAATTTGTAGTAGTTGCGGGTCAGGCTGTCGACATTGCCATCGACTCCCACAGGTGTCGTCAGGACTTGCGCTTGCGCGACGAGTCCGTTGGGTTTGACCTGCGCCACGGACGGCAAGTCGTCAACCATGACCAACCACAAGTTCGAGATTCCGGTTGCATTCGCGACGCGCACACCATGCACGCCGACCGGAGCGTCGGCAGGCAAAGTCAACGTAAAAACTGCTTCGCCCGCATTCTTGCCATTATTTGGCACAGCGGCATCCAAGACGACCGTCGCCGGGAAACTGGACCAGACCTGAGCGGCTCCAATGAGGTTTCCGCCCCGAATCTTAAAGGGAGCGGCCTTCCCAGGGGCCACGGCCAGCGGTGAAGTGCCATTAATGGACGGAATCTGGCCAAAAGCCGGACTCGAGATTACTCCACACACGATTGCGAAACACGTCAAATACGCCTGCGGGCGTCTTGCCAATCTCATCAGTCTTCCCTCCACAGGTCAAAATCCACAAGTTTGTGAGCTCAGATTTGCGTTAGAAACTCCGTAACATCGATTGGGAGGTCGGCTCCTGCATTTGGTAATGCTTGGTGCCAACTCATTCAATCATCGTCCCAGTCGGCTGCTCAAACCCCGAACGCACAAACAACTCTTGATATACCCCATGATAAGCCAGCAGACTGAGGCGGGTCAAAGCCAAACGGAAATCTGAGTACCAATTGTCGGAGATCGAGGTTAAGCCGACATACTTGTGAAACACCGGCACCCATCTCTTCCCACAACTCAAGAGATGGTAAACATAACCGGCCTTCGACTTACGCTCGTCGTTCAATCACAGTTTGGAATCAGCGACGCCGTCGTCGACATCTCGACTCGATCCGGCCACGGCTCGGCGAGTGCCGAGAGTCCCGCTTGGCGAACGGGACCCGCTGTAGGTGACGCCTGCCGGGCGGCACTTCGGCGCAGCCGACCGCGACGGACGGCCGCCGCCAGATCTCAAGCATTGTCGCGTTTTGAAAACCGTCACCGAACCAAACGACTTACCCATCGATGTCAGTTCAGAATCCGCGACAACATCGTCAACATCTTGACGCTATCAGGTCGCGGCTCGGCAAATGCCGAGAGTCCCGCTTGGCGGGCGCGACCTACTGCAGGTGACGTCTGCCGGGCGGTACTTCGGCGCAGCCGACCGCGACGGACGGGTGTCGGCAAATCTCAAGCTTAGTCGTGTAGAGAATTCAAATGCGCTACTTTCCGGCTGCGACAGCCGGCGCAACGACCGTCGGCATCGCAGCCAGCGGCAACAAACGCTTCGATTCCTGTAGAAGAAACGTCACGTCCTTGAACGGCTCATGACTGATATCCTGCCAGCGGATTCTTCCATGCGCATCGATCAGAATCGTTGCATGCAATGGCTTGCCTTCGAAGTCATCATGCGCTCGATTGGCTTTGAAGGCATCAAGTGCAGGGTTGCTCAACAAGGTAAAGGGAAAAGGCTTGTCGCCATAGGCAGTGAGCGACTTTCCCAAACCATCCGCGGCATCGGTACTGATTCCGACGAGAGTTATTCCCTGATCCGCAAATTCCTTGGTCTTGGGAACGAATGCTTGCAACTGCTCGCTGCAGTGCAGACATCCGTGCCCCAGAAAGAAAATCAAGATAACTGGCTTATTCTTGAATTGAGCCAGCCCAATCTTTTCGCCCGCGGAATTTTGCGCGATCCAGTCCGCAGCCAACGGCGGTTGCCAACGGAACGGTCCCAGCGAGTCGAGGCTCGGACGCAAACCAACATCAGCCGCCGGCGGCTTGACCTCGCGCCAATCATCCGATAATCCGTGTTGCTTGGCAAATGAGGTGAGTCGAGAGAAGACTGGCGAACCTTGAATGTCGAGATGCGTCGAAATCGCTCGTAGTTTATCAAAGGCCTCTTTCGCTTCTTTCGCTTCGCCAGCGAGTTGCAACAGATCGACGAATGCGGCCAATGGCTGCGACTGATTTTTACTGGAATTGGCGATATCTCGCGCGGCCTTCAGCGCGGCATCCTTTTCGCCAGCCTGAAACTGAATGCGTGCGAGATAGATACCATCGACTCCACCCGCATCCCGAAGTTTTGACAATCCTGTTTTGAAATCACCTGCCGCTACCGCTAAGTGCCCTTGAATCTCCGCGATCGCTTTCTCTAGGCGTTGAATCTGGTCGTTAGTGGGCTTTTTGGCCGGTTGCAAAACTTCCGGTAATTCCGGAGCCGTCGGACGTTGCAATGGCGGTTCGGACTTCAACTTTTCCGCGTCGGCCTTGGCCTTATCTTCCGACTCTTTCTTCGCCTTCACGTCGTCGGCTTCGGCCTGCTTCCGAGATTCGTCTTTCAGTCGCTCTTCCAAGAGTGCGATTTGCTGCTTTCCACTTTCCAAGTCCCCCTTGCGGACTTTCGCCACCCCGAGATAACGCAACCGCTTGATTTGTTCAGTCGCGATGTCGGTTGACTCAAGATAGTTCGTATCACACAAGGTCACGAGTTCGTCCCAGAGTTCAAAGCGATTCAATTCTTCAAATAACCGCGTCCGTCCATAGTAATTGCTACCGTGAGTATGGAGCGTATTGTATTTCGGATGCCGGGGAAGTTCCGACATGTTCTTGGCGAGATCAATGGCATCACGAACGCGACCAATGTAGCTGAGGTCGCGAATTAGCCATTCGTTATTATGCGCGAAATTATGGATTTGATCAGGCAGGATGTGATCGCGCTGCATATAGGCATGATCGACGCGAGCCGACGCTTCCTGCTGCCAGGCCGCGTCATCATAACGCTGGACTCCAGCGAAAATGTGGCCTGACATGTGCCACATGTGAGCGATCCCCGCTGCGGACTGGCCACACCTGGAGGCGGAATCGAGAGCCAAAGCCGCTTTTTCCGGGTCCCACAGGTGAATCATGTAGTGATGAGCAGGGTGCAGGGGTTCCGCAGCCAGCACTTCTTTAATCAACGAACTGATCGCCAGATGGCTGGTGATCGGCAGTCCGTGACCGCGGTTATCCCACAGTTGATAACAGAGAAATGCCTTGGCTTCGAGATCTTCCGGATGGTCGAGATAGATTCGTTCCAGCGATTTCGTGTACGCTTCATACTTCGACTTGTCGTCCCGCTGAGGTTCGTTTTGGTCATTACCCTTACGATTTTCTCGCCCCTTTTTCGGTTGAGCGTGATGAAACGCGTGCAAGGCATCGATGTACTTCGTTTCGCGTGGAGTCAGATTGGCCTTGTGTTTGACGGCTTCCGCGATGAAATCTTTGGCGCGTTTGGCATTGTTCGTGTTGGCCATCGCCATGCCCCAGTAGGCGATTCCACAATCAGAATCTAAAGCCGCGGCCTGCCGAAAAGATCGTTCGGCCTCGAAATACCAGAATCCGTGGAGTTGACCGACTCCCTGATTGATGAACTGCTGGCACTCTGGGATCTTGGTCGTTACAGGGAAACTGACCTTCCCCGTGTTGCCCATCAAATACGCTTTCTGTCGTGGCCCCTCGCTGAATGAATCGCCATGTACTGAATGACCAGGCTGGACAGTTGGTTGAACCGGCGCGACCGGTTGAGCTGCCGTCGCCGCAGGAGTGGCTGCTGGCGGAGTGGCCGCAGGTGCTGTTACTGCAGCTGCCGCTGCGGGCGCGGTAGCGACCGGAGTTGCTGCTACAGCGGCCGGGACATTCGCGACCGCAGGCTTCGCGGCTTCTTGTGCAAATAGGGAGAACGTAATCG
The DNA here is from genome assembly GCA_028291565.1 of Planctomycetaceae bacterium. Lineage (GTDB taxonomy): Bacteria > Planctomycetota > Planctomycetia > Planctomycetales > Planctomycetaceae > JAKFVC01. The sequence goes on from JAQGHT010000968.1 coordinate 7,102, forward strand.
TCAGACCAAACGACAGACACAAAGCAGCGCGAAACATCGGAAACCGCCTCAGAAGAAGAAATGGCGATAATTCAATCCATATGGACGTCAAATGGCCACCGTTCGGTGATTCTGAATGGTGGATGAAACTGTGAATTCCCGGGATTCCTGGCAATAGGAATCCCGGGGCGATATCCACTCTCGTTTCGCAGCTCATCCTGACGCAGAGATTTGGCCCACCGCAATCAGCTGCGGGAGCGATCCAATTCCACTTCTCTATTTATCGGAGTCTGCCTTATCGGACTTCTTTCCCTTGGTTGCCTTTTCCTGATCTTCCTTCTTTTCTGATTTATCGGTCTTCTTCTCCGCGTCTTTCTCACCCTTGGCGTCATCGTCTTCAGCCTTGGACTCTGCTTCGATTGCGGCCTTTAATGCCGCCTCATCTGGTTCACCGAGTTGTTCGGCGAGTGCCTTTCCAAGCTTTGGACCGCGAACGTTGGTGGAAATGACTTTGCCGTCTTTTCCCACCAGAATCGTAAATGGAATGCCCATCACGCCATACTTGACGGCCAGAGGATGTTCCCAACCGGTGGCTTTCTCGTCGGCGCTAAACAGGTTGCTCCAGGGAATCTTATTCTTCTTGACGAAGGACTCCAACTTGCCCTGATCTTCGTCTAGACTGATTCCGACGACATCAAAACCCTTACTGTGATATCCGTTGTAGTTTTGCTTGACATTGGGCAATTCTTGAACACACGGTCCACACCACGTCGCCCAAAAGTCAATGAGAACAACTTTCCCTTCATAGGCCGACCAGTCGAAAGGCTTGCCGCCCACCAGCTCGCCCTCGATTTCGAGCTTGCTGCCAGGCAAACGCAAGCGTCGAGCCGTCCCAGACAACTTCGTGGCGAAACCACTCATTGACGGGTCTTTGGATTCCGCGAAGATTTCGGCAAACTTCTCAAATGCCGTGGCAGCCAGAGCTTCATTCCCGCTTTGCTCCAATTCCTGTCCAATTTGCATCGCCGTCTGGACAGATTGACGCGACAATTTACCGTCGCCTTTCACCAAGGCAATAGCCTCTTCGAGCAGCAAGTTCTGCTCTTCGGGCTTCAATTCTTTGATCGTAGAAAGTCGCGCGAACAACAGCCGTTCCTTAGCTATCGCGGCCAGCTTTTCACGCTTGTCGTTCTTGTACTTTTCGGCAAGCTCCAACTCCAGCTTATCGGCCCCTTCAATCTCCAGCCGACGCTGCAAACCGAGAGCCTGAAAACGGATCGATAGACAAAATTCAGCATCTTTGTCTTTGATTTCTTTCGAGTCGAGTGCCAACGTCGATGCTTCCAGAATTGAGACAGAAAGCTTTTTCATATAGGCTTGCATCTCTTCCTGGCTACCGAATTGTGGTCGACGCCCACTGGTAAGCTTTTTGATGAAAGCAACCAGGTCGGCCGGTTCGGCATCCTTGGGAACCGCAAACGGATCTGCAGGCTTTTCTTCGCCGTCTTCTTTCTTCACTTCCTCTTTCTTCACCTCTGGCTTCCTGGAATCATTCTTTACGTCGTCCGCAGCTGGTTTTTCAGCGGCTGGAGCGACGGTTTTTTTCGGTGCGGCGGGCTTCTCTGCGTTTTTTTCCTGAGCAGAGAGCACTCCGAAACAAGATGTCATCCCGAGAATGGCGAGCAGGAACGCCCACCGTGATGTAACCAACATTCCGAAATCTCCTGAAAATAATCCTGAAAACAATGCGTGATGTCCCGCGAACCGGCTTGCCGCTAACGGATGTCGGACGACAACATGAGATTTCTAGTTCGGACGGACGAACCGAATGTTTTTCGTCAGCACGAAAGGACTCACGATGTAGCCATTCTCCACCGCGACTTCCCAAAGCCTCGCACCGAGACATCCAGGAATTCGATCCCTAACACCTGCGGGAGTAGTACAGCGTGTATCGTGTGTTCGGAAAGTCAAAAGTGCAAGTGTCATACGGAAAATGCAGGGCTTTCCAACTCTATTCCCGAACGACGAATTCATCCAGATTCAATACAATGCGACTCACCGCAACGGCCACCGCCGTTTCCAGCTCTGTCCCTGGCAATGGCTTCAGGCCCGCGAGTTTTTCCGCGGTTCCCAATTCCTGAGAAATCTGTCGGCGCAATTCGTCCTGCAATGTCACGAGCCGCGTGGTTTCCGCGACGGTGGGGACTCGCCCGAGGCAAAGTCGAAAGATATGGCGAACCCGTTCAGTCGTGTCCGCACCGCGTGATTCGTGAACGGCCCGACGGCCCAGCTGCTGGGCACATTCGAAGAAGACGGGATCGTTGAGTAATGTCAGGGCCTGTAGCGGTGTGTTTGATCTCTCGCGGCGAACACACGTGGAATTCGAATCGGGGGTGTCAAATGCCATCAACATCGGATAAGGCACGGTCCGCTGAAAAAAGATGTACAGTCCCCGGCGGTACTTGTCGGAGCCCGTCGATTCCGGCCATCTGACACTTCCTGCATATCCCAGTTCTGCGATTCCGGGGGGGAGTGGCGGACGGACGCTCGCCCCTCCGATCGTGCGATTCAGAATTCCACTCGAAGTCAAATAGAGGTCGCGGACAGCCTCGGCTTCGAGACGAAAGCGATTTTGATGCGAGAGCCAGATATTCTTGGGATCTCGGTCGTGCAATTCCGGACGGCTCCGTGACGATTGTCGATAGGTGCTGGAACAGACAATCAGTTTAATAAGTTCTTTCCGGCTCCATTTCTGGGCAACGAACTGTGTGGCCAGCCAATCGAGCAATTCAGGATGGGATGGAGCCTCACCGCGTAATCCGAAATCTTCCACTGTTGCCACCAACCCGCGGCCAAACAAATATTGCCACCATAAGTTGACGGTGACGCGGGGCGTCAAGGGATTTTTCACCGGATCAACCAGCCAACAAGCTAAATCGAGTCTCGAGGACTTCAAGGGATCGAATACCGCGGCGGGCAACATCGCCGGTGTTCCGACCGAAACGGGATCCCCTTTTCGCAGAAAATCGCCGCGAACCAAAATCGTGGTGGCTCGTTGAGCAGGCAGCTCTTGAACCATTTGACATTTGGTGGCAGGCTCTGCCGGTGCTTTTTTCTGATGCGATTCCGCACTGGCAACGAGTTTCGTCAACTCCGGGTCGACAGTCCGATAATAGGCCGCAATCGCCATGCGTTGCATTTCATTGCGTGTCCCTGCCGGAATCTTCAGTGCCGCGACGACCCCATCCGGCATGCCTTCGAGCCTTAACGGTGGTGCAGCCGCCGTTGCGGAAAGTCGCAGCTTCCCGATCGTGTGCTGCATTCCGTGCTGTTGATCGAGGCGAAACACCAGTGACTGATTCTGATCCAGGTTCATCGGTTCGGCACATTCAAAGACCGCAACGTGACGAACTCCAAATTGATTGGCCACGGCCCAGCCTGTTTCTGACTTGCCATCCAGGACGTTTGCAATCGGGAACTCGATCTTGTTTCCGTTCGCCCCTTGCTCGAAATCGGCCTTGGGGTTTTTCAAGACAATCGATTGACTTGTCCCCACATTCGTCCCCGAAGTGATCCCCAACGTGAATTCTGAAAGCACAAAATTCCCGTGCGCGACGCGGCCCGGTCCTTTACTAGGCAACAAGTCATCAGGCAAGACTTCCAGGCGAAATCCCGTGATTCCTTTCAACGGCCCCTTGACGGTGATTGTGTACAGATCACGGTCAGGGCTGACTCCCGAAGCAAGCCAAGATCCATCAGGTTGACCTGTCAATGTCGCGCCATTGAGCGAGACAACCGAAGCCGGCTGCAGCAAAATCCATTCGAGCAACGGAGAGGCGCCGAGCGTTTGTTCCCAGGCTGCCTGACGGCTGGGAAGCTGATCGGTCTCGAATTTCCGCACGGCGTCCAGAAAGGGAGCATGCTCAAGATCAAACTTGGCTTTCGCGGTCGCATACAGCTGAACTTCATCGGAAGTCGGGGCTGGCAAATTGACTTCCTGAATCGAATTGAAGAACGCGAAGAGCTGATAATACTCACGCTGCGTGAAGGGATCATATTTGTGTGAGTGACACTGAGCACACCCCACAGTCACTCCCAACCACACGCTGCCCAAAGTATTAACGCGATCGACAGTCGCCGCCACACGGAATTCTTCCTGATCAGCTCCGCCTTCTGTATTGGTCAGCGTATTGCGGTGAAAGCCTGTGGCCATTTTCTGCTCGAGCGTTGCATTCGGCAACAAATCACCCGCAAGTTGTTCAATCGTGAATTGGTCGAATGACTGATCACAATTGATGGCATTGATGACCCAGTCTCGATATCGATACGCGAACGGTCTGGCAGTGTCCTTTTCATACCCGTCACTGTCCGCATAGCGCGCCAGGTCCAGCCAGTGCCGTCCCCAGCGTTCACCAAAATGGGGCGAAGCGAGGACTTTCTGTACGAGGTGTTCGTAGGCTTGCGGATCGGAATCCGCGAGATACTCGTCAACTTCGGTCGGACTGGGAATCAACCCCAACAAATCGAGGTACAACCTGCGAATCAAAGTCGCACGATCTGCTTCCACTGCAGGTGCAATTCCCTCTTTGTCCAACCGAGCCATGATGAACGCGTCAATGGGATTTCGAACCCATTCAGGTGACTTGACGACAGGCAGCGAACCGGTTTTCAGGGGTTGAAAAGACCAATGTTCAGATTTTCTGACAACATTCCCTGGAGCAGAGTCTGGCCAGATCGCACCTTGATCGATCCAAGCCCGAATGAGGCCGACTTCAATCGCGGTCAGACGCTCGCCTTTGGGCGGCATCACCATGTCTGGATCCACGCCGGCGACATGCTGGACCAACTGACTGTCGGCACTCTTTCCCGCTTCAATCGATTTTCCATTGTCACCACCCGCCAAGGCCGCCTGCTTGAGGTCCAGGCGTAAGCCTGCTTCCTGTTTCTCAGCGCCGTGACACTTGTAGCAGCGCTTGGCAAATAAGGGTTGGACGTCTTTGATAAAATCGACCACGCGCCGCGCAGGTTCAGGCAATGCGGCTCGCAATTTGATGTCGGTTCCGTTCCCAGGCGGGTCAGACCAGAGCGAAGACATACTCGACCCGCAAAGCAGGGCCATTGCCAACGCAATTCTGACGAAATCAATCCGAGATTGCCGCTTCACCATCGCTTCTCCCATCTTTCTCAAACTCAAACACATCGGACTATTCTAATATGTAAGATTGAGAAGAGGGAGAGTAACAAGCACGGGAAGCAGTTCCGTTTGACAAGTCCACACTGGAAAAACGTCAAATTGAAGGAGAGCCCACGCAGGTTTATGCAAATTGTTGTTTCACATCTTTCTGATCTGTACAATCTGTGCGTGAAGTCTCACGGTTCCTTCGCACAAACTTTGCTCCGAGCTTGTGAACTTTTGAAGCAGGACGCGTTGAAATGCTGTTCCGGTTTCGGGAACCGACGGATTGAAAGACTGTCCGCCTCAACTCTTCCCAGACTCTCTAAGAATCTCAGTCGCGTTACACAATGGGAGAACAGCGATGTCCGATTCCAAGATGCCTGCTTCGCCCTCGACTCAAGCAGCTGTACCGCTCGCGGGAACTCGTTCATGGAGATCGCGGATTGAACGGTACGCGGTGGTGTCTGTAGTCGTCACATTGGCGGCATTAATCGGTTTGGAATTGCTTGCCCGTCAATGCCGCACGGTGTCGATTTCACGACTCAAGGCCTTTGCGAAGTCGATTGAACAAGGCCAGACTTTTCCAGGAACCGAAGTTGAGCGACACCTTGTTGGATGGCGTTTCCGGAAAGAGGGCAAATATAACAATTCGAAATTGCTGACCTACACATGGCCCAGCTTACTGAGTGCCTGCAGGCTTCGAGTCAGGGAAAGTGTGGCTGGTCATATCATCTGTATGGATACAAACCCCGATGAGAACGAAGACTTCATGGCGCCTTTTCTCACCTACGATCAAAATGGGGTGAGCATCGTCGATAAACCAGGTGAGGAAAGTCCAATCCCCGTACAAGCTCCGGTTGATCTCATTGCTCGAGTCAATCAAGTTTTCGCGCGTCCGCCTGAACCAATTGCTCCGGGTATTGTGATTTTCCCGGTGGTCGACGATCAGGATCGTATCACGACAACCGGAGCGGCGTTGTCAATGACGGCCCAGAATTCCGCGGTTTCTACTCCCGCGAAACGCATGGCTCTCGATCCGCGTGTCGTGCGCAGGACGCTGATTGAAACAGGGACCTGGCTCGGCGGTACCAAGCTCAATCAACGCAACATCGAACTTTGCCTGGCAGCAATTGGAGTACATCGTTATGCACGACCGCGAATCGTCACGCGAGATGGAAAACAGCAACTGATTCTGGAGTTGCACGGTTCGCCGACGGGGATCAAGCCGACATTCATCCATGACGTGTCGGACCAGAACTCCCCGTTGATTCCCGGACTGATGGCTCTCGATTTGCTCGACCATTTGAAGGTCTCTTTATCGAACGAGGAACGAACCTGGATACTTGCTCCGCAATTTCAAAAAGTGACCGACGCCGAAGCCTACGTGCAAAAGGCGGAACGCACGGAATTCGATTTTATGGTCAAGAACCAATTTCGTTATGACCATTTGCGGCAGAATCCGAATTGGGTTGCCGCCTGGGATCTGTATTGCGATTCAACACGTGACAGGTCGTCTGGAGGTCGCGAGCTCCCCAAAACCCAAGCAGTACGCGAATCCGGCACGATTGCCCAGGATCTTGGTCAAACGCTAACTCCCGAACAGCAATTCCTATCCTTGCTGGACTTGGCCCCCAGCTTACGTGGAGAGGCGTTATACCATAGCCAACTTCTCTGGCTGGCAACTGCGCGACTGGACAAGAAACTCGCTGAAGATCTGGTTCCCGGACTGTTCGCCATCTGGGAACGAGAAGACAACAGTTACGCCTCGCGCGTGGAGCGAGCTCGAGTCTGGATCTCATGGGCCTGGGACGCCAGGGGATCGCGTGCCGCGGCCAGCGTCTCAACAGATGCTCAACGGGTTTTTCTTCAACGGCTGGAAAATGCCAGACACGAACTTGACCAGGCAATTTTGTCGAATCCCCAAGGCTGGGCCGCCCACGCGGAATTGATCCGAGTCGCGCAAGGTCTGGGACTCGGAATGGACTTCGTCCAGCAACATTTCGAAAGGGCCGTGAGCATCCTGCCGCTCAGCCGTGGCGCGTACCGAGCCAAGAGATGGTATCTGGAGAAGAAATGGAATGGCACAAATGAGCGTCTGTATCAGTTCGCGGATGAATGTCTCGCCAATGAGCACTGGGAACGGGGAATTCCTCAGTTTGTCCCTGAACTTTTGAAAGAGATCGTCTTTGTTCCCGAGCTGACTATCAATGACCTGGAACTACAACAGGCTCCTGCCTATTGGAATCGAGTTGAAGGCTTTTGGCGATCAGCACAGAAACATTATGGACAGCAGATTCCAGCAGACGTGACAAATTTCTATGCCTTTAACGCGGCAGCGACAGGCCATTTCGCTGAAGCTGCTGCAGCCTTTGATCAGTTGGACATAGAAACGGTAGGCACGCTGGAAGCATTCGAAATTGAAAACTTTCCCCCCCCGGTCAAAACTGATTATCGGGTCGCAGTCTTCGGCTCGGACGCCTGCTACCATGAATTGCGAGATCTGGTTCACGCGAATACGCGTCACGATATCGTCGGCAAGCTCGCAGCAATCCGATCCGCGTTGGCGGATAACCGACTGCCAGACGCGGAGCGTCTGTTAAAGGAAGCAGAGCCAAAGACCGATGCGGACCGCGTCGAGATCGATCGCTTAAGTCGTGCCCTGACATTCGGCAAGCGTCTAGCACAAGAGCGACAGATACATCTGACCCCGAAGGAGGCCCTCGAACTGTTCGCGGAGGTCCAAAGGCTATCATGCCAGGGCATCAGCCAGGATTCCAGGTGGCAAGTCGAGGGAAATCGATTGGTCTATAACAGCCCGGGTTACTCAAGATCACTCGGCTGGGTGTTACATACCTGGATTTACTTTCCGGTGGGAACGCGAGAATGCAAGATCAGCGGCATTCTGGATTATGCAGGCCATCTCGCACAAATAGAACTCATTTTTCGCGCCGGGTGTCGGAATTTGAACGCGCGGGTGATCTATTCACCGCCACACCAGAAAATAAGACTTTCTCGAAATGGATTCGAAATGGGCTCGGCGATAATGCCAGCGAGCCCGTTCGAATTCAGCATTGAGTCCGACTCCAAAAGGGACAACGTCTCACCTGTCCCAGGATTGGAGTGGCAAACTGAGGTCCTGGCAGATGCCCCAAGTACTTTCGGCTTCGGAATGTGGAGAACGGGCCTGGAACCCATCAAGTTCTCAATCCGCGACCTGAAAGTCGAGCAGTTAAATTAGCCGGCCTTCAACACAACTTGCTGAAGAACTCCAGTCAATTCCGGTTTCGACAGCCCATTGCCGAGAATCAAAACATCACCTTTTGCAACAGCCTGGGCTGCTGTGACCTGGCCATTCGCCATCGACGCAAACGTGTCGACGTTCAAACGGTAGACAGCGGAGCAGCTATCAGACAGGCCGACATCGGCCCCGATCACCTTGCCCTCTTTCCACATCAGGTGCCATTGGCCGCCGCCGTGCCCATCAACCTGTAATCCCAACAGGCGTCCCAATGCAGCTTGAGGCCGCTCGGGCAGGATCGTTTGCAAGAGTCCTTCCAAATGGGAATGTGTGTCGAATTCAGGTTCGATCGGCTTTTGCCGGCCACCACCAAATTCGGTGCTGATCGCCCAGTTGGCCAATCGCATCAACATATCGCGATCAACATGCGGGCACGGCAAATGAGGACAGGCCAGTTGGATATTCGTCCGATCAAAAATCGGATCATCTCGCCAATATGAGTTATAAACCTGCATATGGTCGTAGAACAGTTGCTCGTTCTCGTCCAAGTTCTCCAATACTTCTCCCGCACCGAGAAACGTCGCGCCGTACGAACCAGTCGATTGCTCCAGCACGTCGCGCGTCAAACGGGACGGAACGCGGTGTGGTGGAGTGAGGTGGTAAGTCTTACCGTGTAGCTCGGGATGCGTGACGACGTGCGCTGTCGCAGCAGAAACCCATTCAACAGGGACAAAATTCTTGCCCTCATCGCCGTGCAACGCCAGCCGTGAGTAGGCGGGCATCATCCCGGTAAAATCTTTATCTTTGGATTTCGCAACCATCCAAACGAGTTGCAACGGAGCGTAAAAGCCGTGAAAAGTCGTAGTCAACCCGGTCTGTGAATCTCCGACAATGATCGACGGACGGAAGATTGTCCGCGAGGTCAGGAAATCAGCTCCATGGACCATCGTTTCGGCTTGAATTTTACTCGCTTCGTAATCATTCCCGGGGGTTTGTCCGACGTCAAGTT
>JAQGHT010000983.1 GCA_028291565.1 Planctomycetaceae bacterium
CAAACAGCTGCTGGCGGTCGGCTTGACGTACGAGGTTCAGGACGCAATTCGAAACCACAATATCAATTGAATTCGTGGCCACCAGCGGAGCGGTTTGTCGCAGTTGTTGTGCATATTCGTCAGCCAGCAACCAGTCGTCACTGGATCGACAGGGATTTTTCTGTAAGTACGCATCGAAGCGATCCAGATCGAGCTCCAGATCCTGGATCTGCCCCTTATGAAATTCCACATTCGAATAGCCCAGCTTGCCGGCGATCGCGGCCTGATGTTCACGAGCCAAAGCCAACATCGTGTCGTTACAATCGACACCAATCACACGGCCAGACGGACCGACAACTTGAGCGGCGATATAGCAGATCTTGCCACCGCCGGAACCTAGATCGAGGACCGTTTCCCCGGGGCGAATGTATTTCGATGGATCGCCACAGCCGTAATCCCGCTCGAGAATCTCAGTGGGAATAACAGCCAGATATTGCGGATCATAGCTGACGGCGCAGCACAACTCAGGTTCCATCTGCTGTGCGGCTGCGGAATACCGTTCGCGAACAACGGCGTCGACATTGAGAGTACAACAAGCACTGCCAGCTACTGGGGTCGTTTCTGCGTCGTTTGGCATGATGTGTCGCGTTCAATTGGTGTGGGAATCAGATTTCCGCTCATCGGGCTCGGGCTACATGGAGATCGGGCTGTGAGTCATGAGTCGGTTTACCATTCGTGCCAGCCAGTTTCTCCGGTTGGTTGCAAAAAAACCATGCTGGCAGGGTCCTGATTTCGAAGCAGGGCGACGATCGAGTCACTTCGCGAAATGGAAACAGAATTGATGCATCCCTGCTCGCGCGTGCGAAGGTATGCTAAACTCAGGAATTCCTGGTAACCGAGTTTTGGACATTGACTGTCCGGCGAAACAGTTGAGTCGGCCGCCCGCCATCTCGAGCGGGACTGGCGACAAGATTCTTCGCGAAATGGCAATTCAGTGTCATCAATCGTAGACGCCCCGCAAGTGGATGAGACTCCCTATGTTGATTCGCCTGCCTTGTTTCTTGTTTCTGATTGTCTGTGTCAGTCCCACTGCCTGGGCCGCGCCTCCGGCCGACTTTCAGCGGGATGTGCAGCCAATTTTCGCGGAGCATTGTTCGCTGTGTCATGGCGTCGATGCCGATGACCGTAAAAGCGGATTGAGACTGGATTTACGTGAAAGTGCTCTCAAGGGTGGCGAATCGGGAACTCCGGCAATCGTGCCGGGCCAGCTGGAAAAAAGCGAACTCATTCGACGCATCACTTCTACCGATCCGGAAGTCGTGATGCCTCCACCGAGTCATAAGAAGCCGCTTTCGGCCACTCAAATCAACTCGTTGCAGCAGTGGATTAAAGAGGGAGCCAAATATGAAGCCCATTGGGCATTTGGTACGCCTTTGAAGGGAAAGATTCCTGAAGCGGGGATGTCGCATCCGGTTGATGCGTTTGTGGCGTCGAAATTGAAAGAACGGCAGCTCGCCTTGTCGCCGACGGCGACGAACGCCGCCCTTTGCCGGCGCGTCTATCTCGATTTGATCGGCCTGCCGCCATCGCCCCAGGAACTGGCCGCCTTCGAACAACATGGCCTGGAAGCCACCGTCGAAACTTTGCTGAAGAGCGAACGGTTCGGCGAGAAATGGGCTCGGAGCTGGCTGGATGCGGCACGTTATTCCGACACCAACGGCTATGAGAAAGACATGCTTCGGGAGCAATGGATGTGGCGCGACTGGGTGATTGAGGCCTTCAATCGCGACCTGCCCTACAACCAGTTTGTCGTCGAACAAGTGGCTGGCGACATGCTGCCCGGAGCGACCCAGTCGCAAATCATCGCTACGGGATTTCTGCGGAACAGTATGATCAACGAGGAAGGTGCCATCGTCGCCGAGCAGTTCCGCAAGGCGGAGATGTTCGACCGTATGGACTGCCTCGGCAAAGCAGTCCTGGGTCTGACCACGCAATGTGCTCAATGCCATACCCACAAATTCGATCCGCTGACGCACGACGAATATTATGGCATGTTCGCGTTCTTGAATAACTCGTACGAAGCCCAATCCTGGGTCTACACCGCCGAGCAGCAGCAAAAGATCGCCGACATTCACAACCGAATCCGTGACGCCGAGCAACGGCTGCGGACCGCGCGGCCCCAGTGGGAACAGGAATTGGCCGCCTGGGAACGAACGCTGCTCGAAAAGCAGGTCGCCTGGGAACCGCTGATCGCGACAGAATTGGGCAGCATCAGCGGCCTGAATCATCCGACGCAGGAAAAAGACCAATCTTTGCTCATGAAAGGTCACGTCAGCAATGACGAATTCATGATCTCGACGCCCATCTTGAACGGGGTAACCGGTCTGCGTCTGGAAGCCCTCAATCATCGTGATTTACCGCATAACGGCCCCGGCCGCAGTCGACTCGGAACATGGGGACTCAGTGAGCTGGAAGTTCTGATTAAAAAACCCGATGGCAAGGACTGGGAAAAGATCAAACTCGTCAATGCCTCAGCTGACTTCTCTGAGCCTGAACAGAAGCAGGCTGACGGCAAGAAAGCGAGCGGTCCGGTCGCCCATCTGATCGACGGTAAGGATGAAAACACCTGGAATGCCGACCGAGGCATCGGACGCCGGAACCAACCATCTGCGGCTGTGGTGCAGTTTGAACAACCCTTAAATCTTCCTGCGGGAACGCAATTGAAAGTCGTCTGGCGATTAACCGACATGCTGGGCTGTGCTCGTTTCAGCATCACCCGCCAGGCAACGCCGACCGCCCCACCCGTGAATCATGCGGCGATGCTGGCTCTGCCAACACCAGTTGCAAATCGCACGGCCGAACAAAATGCCTCGATTTTCACCGCGTGGCGTATGTCTGTGCCCGAAGCCAAACCCTTCAACGACGAGATTGATGCTCTCTGGAACACGTTTCCTCAAGCTGGCACCTCAATTCTGCACTTAGCCGAACGGGAGCCAGCAAATCAGCGGAGCACGCACCTGCTGGAACGTGGTAATTGGGACCAGCCGTCCCGCGTCATTGAACCGCACACTCCGGCCGCGTTTCATCCGTTCCCGGCCGACGCACCGCGCAATCGCCTGGGCTTCGCCCGCTGGTTAACCGATCCCCGATCGCCATTGACCGCACGCGTCGCCGTGAACCGCGTCTGGCAATCGATCTTCGGGACCGGGCTGGTGGAAACTCCCGAGGATTTCGGAACACGGGCCGCTGTTCCGGAATATCGCGAATTACTCGATTGGCTGGCCGTGGATTTTATGGAACATGGCTGGAGTCAAAAGCACCTGATCCGGACGATCCTGACGAGTGCCACCTATCGACAGACTTCCCACGTCGCACCAACGCTTTTGGAGCGAGATCCACACAATGTCTGGCTGGCTCGCGGTCCGCGTTTTCGTGCCGACGCCGAAGTCGTGCGAGATATCGCCCTGAGCGTATCGGGACTGATCACACAAAAACTGGGTGGTCCGAGTATCATTCCACCTGTCCCGCAAAACGTACTGGACTACAACTACGTCTATCCCGCCTATTGGAAGGCGGCGGAAGGTCCCGAACGTTACCGCCGTACAATTTATGGCTTCCGCAAGCGATCGATGCCCGATCCGGTCATGTCGAATTTCGATGCGCCCAACGGCGACCTGGCCTGTGCCCGCCGTCCGCGATCCAACACACCGCTGGCGGCATTGACCGGTTTGAACGAAACCGTGTTCGTGGAATCCGCCCGAGCCCTAGCCTTACGAATCCTGCGAGAAGGGGGCAATGATGATACGCACCGCGCCGAATACGCGTTCTTCCTGTGTACACTACGACAACCAACCGCACCCGAAAGACAGGCGATCCTCGATCTGTTGCGATCACGACGACAGCGCCTCGCGGATGGCTGGCTGAATCCGAGGGAAGTTGCCACAGGCGATCCCGCTCAACTCCCGACCCTGCCCGTCAACACCACGCCGCAAGACGCCGCAGCCTGGACCTTGACTGCTCGCGTCCTGTTGAATTTGGACGAAACAATTTCGAAGAAATAAGCCGAGAGACTCGCCTGCTGGACATTCAACCTGTCACGAATTAATGAGCTCCACCATGAATATCATGCAACAACTCCAACAGGCTCGCGCCACCTATCTCAGCCGTCGCTGGTTCCTGGGCGACTGTGGAGTCGGTCTGGCCAGTATCGCCGCCAGTTCGCTCTTGGCGGCCGAGACCGTGCCAGCAACGCCGTCGCAAGCCGGGTCTGTGGAAAACCCGCTGGCCCCGAAAAAGCCGCACTACCCGGCGAAGGCGAAGCGGGTCATTTATCTCTTCCAGGCCGGCGCTCCCAGCCATCTGGAATTGTTCGACAATAAGCCCGAATTGACCAAACGGAATGGCCAATTACCGCCGGCCGAACTGCTGAAGGGATATCGTGCGGCGTTCATCAATCCCAATTCCGCGTTACTCGGTCCCAAGTTCAAGTTCGCGAAACATGGAAATTGTGGCATGGAACTGAGCGAAGTTCTGCCGCATACAGCAAAAATCGCTGACAACCTGTGCCTCATTCGCTCGATGCAGACGGAAGCTGTCAATCACGCCCCCGGGCAGATGATGATGAATTCTGGCTCGCAGCAATTCGGCCGCCCCAGTTTCGGATCCTGGACGTTGTATGGGCTGGGCAGCGAATCGGCCGACTTACCGGGCTTTGTCGTGCTGACAAGCGCAAAAGGAACCAGCGGCGGAGCCAGCAACTACGGAAATGGTTTTCTTCCGACAATGTACGGCGGCACGCCGTTTCGCAGCGCTGGTGATCCCGTGCTGTATCTTTCCAACCCCAAAGGAGTCGATCAGGAAACGCAACGCACTTCCCTGGATGCCTTGAATCGCCTCAACGGTTTGGCGCTGCAATCTGAACTAGATCCGGAAATCGCCGCGCGGATCCATAGCTATGAAATGGCCTATCGACTGCAGACGAGTGCTCCGGACCTGATGGATCTGGGCCAGGAATCTCAGGCAACACTCGACAAATATGGCATCAAATCACCAAAGGATGCTTCGTTCGCACGCAATTGTTTGCTGTCCCGGCGGTTAATCGAACGCGGAGTTCGATTCGTGCAGTTGTTCCACGAAGTCTGGGACCAGCACGGAAACTTGACCGGCGGCGTCAAACAGAATGCACTCGACACCGACCAGGCGAGTGCAGCGCTCGTGTCCGACCTCAAAGAGCGAGGTTTACTCGAAGATACGATTGTCATCTGGGGCGGCGAATTCGGCCGCACACCGATGGTACAGGGAGGAAACGACGGCCGAGACCACCATAACCGTTGTTTTAGTCTCTGGCTGGCAGGTGGCGGCATCAAGGCCGGACATACTCATGGCCAGACGGACGATTTCGGCTTCAATGTCAGCGCCAACCCGGTTCTCGTGCATGACTTGCACGCAACACTGTTGCATTTGTTGGGCTTTGATCACACCCGTCTGACTTACCGATTCCAGGGACGCGACTATCGTCTGACCGACGTGCACGGGCGGATCGTCAAAGAGATCCTGGCTTAGAACCAGGTTTTGAAGAATTTCGCGATTCCTGCGACGCCAGCGTTTTTCATAAATCGAACCAACCAACCTGCTTCAAGACGTTCATTGACGATCTCTGCGGGGCGCCCCGTCTCGGCCAGATGGTAATCTTGAGTCGGCGACTCTGAGGCACGGCACAAATCTTGCGATCTTTTTGTGTTGATCTCAATGTCCTTGACGCGTTTTTGAACCTCAGCGGTAAAGTTTTCCGGCTGAGTCTTGCGCGGTCAGGTGCTGGAAATATTCAAAGGAGTGGTCATGTTTCGATCAACATTCAAATTTCTCGCGTTGGCAGCGGTCACCCTGACGTTCCCTCTTTTGACGGCATCCGCTCAGGATGCAGGCGCCGTGAGTAATGTCACGTCAGGACCTATCGAGGCAGGAACTGGTACGTCGACAGTGACTGACCCCGCGGCCGGCGTCACGGGCACAGGAACATCCGGAACCGGGACGGCGGGAACCGGTATTCCGGAAACGAGTCGCTCGGGATCCGACACAGCTGCATACAACGGAATTGAATCGAATTCCAATCTTGATTCCAGCACAACGCCAACCATCAACAGCACACCGCCGAACAACCGTCAGACCAAGGAAAATGTCACGGTAAATGGATCAGATTCCAGCAATCAAGTTGTCGCCTGGATCGGTGTCGCCGCTCTGGTCACGTTGCTGGGACTGATCGCATATAAGTTGAATCATCGAGCAAATCTGAGAGCTCGTTTGCAATCGCCGAACTCTTAAGAACTGGTATCTGAAAGCGCGAAATGATCTCCAGGAGATCAAAGTGCCTGACAAACCGAGGGATCTGCAAAGCGAATACGCCATGGCAATTTCGCTACGATGTCTCACAAATGTCCGGCGACAAATGACATTCTGGTAATTATGCGATGATCTCGTGCACCACATTCCCGAACACGTCTGTCAGTCGATAGTCGCGGCCGCCGTGACGATAAGTGAGCCGTTCGTGATTGAGTCCCATCAGGTGCAGAATCGTGGCGTGCAGATCGTGCACGTGAACTTTGTTCTGCACTGAGTGCCAGCCGAACTCATCAGTGGCTCCGTAGGTCATCCCACCGCGCACGCCGCCTCCGGCCATCCACATTGTAAAACCGAATGGATGATGTTCGCGGCCATTGTCGCCTTCTGCCGTCGGTGTCCGTCCGAATTCCCCACCCCACAACACCAGAGTATCGTCAAGCATTCCGCGTGCTTTGAGATCAGTCAGCAACGCCGTGATGGGCTGATCCACCGCCTGACAGCGCTTGGGCAGATTCTCTCGCAATCCGCCATGCTGGTCCCAGGCATTGTTCGCCGGCGCATCGAACAGTTGCACAAACCGCACGCCACGCTCGACAAGCCGGCGCGCCAGCAAGCACTGCCGTCCAAACAACTCCGTCGCCGGTTTGTCGGTGCCGTACAGTTTTTGAACCGCTTCACTTTCCCGTGTCAGATCGAACGCCTCTGGAGCTTCTCGCTGCATCCGAAAGGCCAATTCAAACGAGGCAATCCGCGCATCGAGTTGGCTCTCAATCACGCGATCTCGCTTGTGGATTTCATTCAGTTTGCGAAGTGCATCAAGTTTCAACCGCTGATGATCCAGCGAACCTGTCGAATCGCCCAGATTGGCGACCGGGTTCTTCAAATCGCGGACCAACGTTCCCTGGTAGGCGCTTGGCAAGAAACTGGAAGCCCACAACTGAGCGCCCTGAAAGACCGCTGCCGGACTGACGACCACGAAACCCGGCAGGTTCTGGTTCACAGTCCCCAGTCCGTAGGTCAGCCACGATCCCATGCTGGGGCGAGAAAAAGCTTGCTCGCCGGTACACATCTGAAGTGCCGCGCCTGTATGGTTGATGTTGTCGGCGTACATCGAACGGATCACGCACACATCGTCAATGCGCGATGCCAATCCGGGCAGTAACTCGCTGACTTCGATTCCCGACTGTCCGTGTTTGGCGAATTTCCAGGGTGATGCCAGCAGGTTGCCGGTCTTGGTCCGTTCGAGTTTGGGTTTGTCGAACGGTAGCGGTTTGCCGTTGTCCATGGCCAGTCGCGGCTTTGGATCGAGCAGGTCGACGTGCGACGGTCCACCAGGCATATAGAGAAAGATGATTCGCCTGGCTTTGGGCGTGTGATGCGGTGGACGCACGGCATAGGGGTGGGCCGTCCGATCAGGCTCGTCGGCGGCCAGTAAGTCCGCCAACGCTAACAGGCCAAATCCACAGCCCGAACGAGCCAGCAGTGCGCGTCGCGAAATGGCAATCGAATTGTTCATGGCTACGACCTCAAGCGTAAGTCCTCGGCCCGGGAAATCCCGCAGGCAACGCCGTGAGAGTTCATTGTAGCCACTCTCGTCAAAGATTGGGACGGTCGACTCAAGCATCATCCCGCATCCCCCAAGGTGGGGTGAAGCATCCCGGAGAAGTTTTTATGCAGTTTTTGATGCGCGGAATGAAGCGTCGGAGTCACGGGTGTTTGTATTCATCCCGGAGGGATAAGGATTCGAACCCTCAATGACACCATTCCACGTGCAACAGAAACGTCAACTTCCGTGAACATTCAGTTTTTAAATAAAGCCTGCGTTTCGTAACATTGTGCATCACCCCACTACAGGGCTCACAACAGATTACTGGCCAGCTCCGCCAACTCGCTCCGTTCGCCTTTTTCCAACGTGATGTGGGCGAATAATGATTGCCCGACCATGCGGTCGATGAGGTAGCTCAGGCCATTCGAGAGCGAATCCAGATACGGATGGTCAATCTGCTGAATATCACCAGTGAACACGATTTTGGTCCCTTCGCCCGCACGGGTGATAATCGTCTTGATTTCGTGCGGCGTCAGGTTTTGAGCCTCGTCAACAATGAAGAAGACCCGTTGCAGACTGCGGCCGCGGATATATGCCAGCGGCGTCACTTCGAGATGGTTGGCCGCAAGCAGGTCCTGGACCTTGGGAGCACCTGCCAGATCGCCCAGCGGATGTCGCATGACGGCCATGTTGTCATACAACGGCTGCATATAGGGATCAAGTTTCGCGGCGATATCACCTGGTAGAAAGCCCAGGTCACGATTGCTGAGCGGGACAGTTGGTCGCGCCAACAGGATTTGCCGATACCGCGAACGACATTCCATCGCGGCGGCCAGGGCCAACAGTGTTTTGCCAGAACCGGCGATACCCGTCAGCGTCACAAGTTTCAAATCGTCATTCAGTAAGGCCCGCAGCGCGAACGACTGCTCGGCATTCCGTGGTACGATCCCGGACGCCGACACCTTATCGATCCGAACAAACGCCTTTTCAATAGGATTAAAGGTCGCCAGAACCGACTTTGATCCATTGCGCAGGACAAAATTCTCATTGGCCCTGGGTTGCGAGACACAATCCAGGTGGTCCGCCGGAACATGTCCGCCGTTCACAAAAAACTGGTTCACCATTTCCGACGACAGGCCCTCGACAAGTCGCTTTCCAGTATAGAGCTTGTCAATACTTTCCACTTTGTCAGTACTGTAGTCCTGCGCAGTAAGACCAAAGGCTTTGGCCTTCATTCTCAGGTTGGTGTCTTTCGTCACCAGCACGACTGGCCGAGGCGCCTCGTGCTTTTGCAGCGTGAGGGCCACATCCAGAATCCGGTGATCAGGACAATCAGCGAGAAACGCGTCTTTCAATCGCTGATTGTGGTCGCATTCCAGAACGACGCGAATCGAACCGAGGCCTGGACCGAGAGAGGTTCCAGCAGGAGAGAGGACGTCGCCGGTCAGCTCGTCCACGCGGCGCAAGAAGGAACGGGCTTGAAAATTGATATCCTCATTGCCCTTTTTGAAGCGGTCGAGTTCTTCCAGGACGGTGATGGGGACTGCGACGTCGTTCTCTTCAAAGTTCCTCAAACAACCTGCATCGTGCAGGATGACATTGGTATCCAGAACGAACAGCTTGGAACCGACGCGACACGCAGTTTCCGTCATTCCATCCTCCGTGATTGGTGACCCGTTTCGATCCAACTCGGCGAATTCTGACTCAGCGTAAGAATACTACCGGCGCGGGATCAACAGGTCAACGGGGCTTCACAGAGAAATAGTTTTATCGACTTCAAAACTATTTCGCGGTCCCCTCAACCACCCCGCGATAATAGGCGATCGTCTTTTGCAGACCTTCATGCAAATTGATTTTCGGAGTCCAATCCAGCAGGCGTTTGGCTTTACCAATGTCGGGACAGCGTTGTTTGGGATCGTCACCCGGCAGGGGTTCGTGCTTCAAGGTGGATTTTGAGCCGGTCAGCTCCAGAACTTCTTCCGCCAGTTCGAGCATGGTGAATTCGTTGGGATTTCCAATGTTCACTGGCCCCACTTCGGCATCCTGATCCATCATCCGCATCATGCCTTCAATCAGGTCACTGACGAAGCAGAAAGATCGTGTCTGGCGGCCATCGCCAAATACAGTCAGTTGCTCACCCCGCAGAGCTTGCATGATGAAATTTGAAATGACCCGGCCATCATCAGGATCCATGCGCGGACCGTAGGTGTTGAAGATGCGAATGATGCGCACTTCAACCCCGTTCGCCTGGTGATAGTTCATGCACAAGGTCTCGGCCACGCGCTTGCCTTCATCATAGCAACTACGTGGACCGATTGGATTGACGTGGCCCCAGTAGTCTTCACGCTGCGGGTGCACGTTCGGATCGCCGTACACTTCAGAAGTCGATGCCTGTAAAATCCGCGCCCGGCACCGTTTGGCGAGACCCAGTACGTTGACCATCCCCACGGTCGAGGTCTTGATCGTCTTGATCGGATTGTATTGATAGGCCTTGGGTGACGCCGGACAGGCGAGATTGTACACCTGCTCGACTTCCAGCAGGATGGGCTCGACAATGTCATGCCGGACTAATTCGAAACGGGGATGCCCAATCAGATGTGCAATGTTTTCTTTGCGACCCGTGAAGAAATTATCGAGGCAGATGACTTCATCACCGCGGGCAATCAATCGATCGCACAAATGACTACCCAGGAATCCAGCACCGCCCGTGACTAAGATCGTTGACATGGCACCTCCGTGTGACCGGTGATTCAAATACTCAAAGTTCGTTTATGTACCGCCAGGGCGGCTTCCTTCACGGCTTCGGACAACGTGGGATGCGAATGACAGGTGCGGAAAATGTCTTCGCTGCTCGCACCAAATTCCATTGCCGCAGCGGCTTCCGCGATCAAGTCCCCGGCCCGCGGCCCGATAATGTGAACGCCCAGCACTCGATCACCTTCTGCCGCCGCCAGGATCTTCACAAACCCTTCGGTATCGTTCAGTGTGCGTGCTCGTCCATTAGCCAGGAATGGGAATTTGCCCTTATTGTAGGCAATCCCCTGTTCCTTCAGCTGTTCTTCTGTTTTCCCGACGGTCCCAATCTCGGGATGGGTATAGACCACCGCGGGGATGACGTCATAGTTGACATGGCAGTACGTGCCCGCGATGGCTTCCGCGCAGGCCACTCCTTCTACTTCGGCTTTGTGGGCCAGCATCGGACCA
>JAQGHT010000984.1 GCA_028291565.1 Planctomycetaceae bacterium
ATGCACGGACAGGTTGAAAACCTGTCCTACTTCAAGAGTTCAACCCTCGGGGAGACTCGACTACTGTGGCACTTTGGCCGCATCACTGGCTTTACGTTCTGCAATCATCTGAATCACTGTTTGAATGGCGTCTCCGACTGGCACTTTGACGTTTTCGGTCCCCGTCCGCCATTTGACCTCGACCTGGCCCTCTTTCAATCCCTTGCCGCCGATGATGACCCGCAGGGGAATCCCAATCAGATCAGCATCTTTGAATTTGAAACCGGGCCGGGCGTCGCGATCGTCCATCAAGACATCCAACCCCGCCGCTTGGAATTCCGCATAGAACTTCTCCGCGACTTCCATCGTGCTGGCTTCTGTCACATTCAACGGAATGACCAGGACTTCATACGGGGCGATCGACAACGGCCAGATCAATCCATTCTCGTCATGGGATGTTTCGGCCAGACCGGCGATGATCCGATTCACACCGATGCCATAACAGCCCATGATGATCGGATGCCGCTGTTCCTTTTCGTCGGCAAATTCGGCACCCAGCGAAACACTGTACTTCGTACCCAGTTTGAAAACGTGCCCGACTTCAATCCCGTGCACGATTTCCAGGGTCCCGTCGCTTCGTGGACAAGGATCACCGGCCTGGGCATTCCGCAGGTCATAAGTCGTCGCCAACTGATAATCCCGGCCGACATTGACGCCCGTCAGGTGATGATCGGCTTCATTCGCGCCCGTGACCGCGTTCGTAATCAACGGCACGTCATGATCGGCGATGATCTCGCACTTGATCCCGACCGGTCCGGCAAATCCCGTCGGAGCTCCCGTCACGGCTTCAATCGCAGCGGTGTCTGCCAACGCCACAGTCTTGGCCTTGAGTGCCCGTCGAATCTTGTTTTCATTGGCCTCGTGATCGCCGCGAATCAAGACGGCGACCGTCTTGTCGTCCGCCTTATAGATCAGTGTCTTGACCAGTTGAGTCGGCGACACTTTCAGGAATTTCGCCACCGCTTCGATGCTGGTCGCGTTTGGTGTCAGCACTTTTTGCATGGCCGCGGCATTGGCGGCGGTCTCAATCGTGGGTGCTTTGCGACCGGTTTCCGCTCGTTCCAGATTGGCGGCATAGGCGCCGGTCGTCGAGCGGACGACGGAATCCTCACCGTTTGCCGCGGGAATCATGAATTCGTGCGACGCATCGCCGCCGATCGGACCGCTTTCCGCTTCAACCGGCAGCACCGGCAGTCCGCAGCGCGCAAAAATCCGGACGTAGGCGTTGTACATCTTCTGATAAGCCGTATCGAGTTGCTCGAGGCTGCTGGCGAAGCTGTACGCATCCTTCATCAGGAATTCGCTGGTCCGCAGGACGCCGAAGCGCGGCCGTTCCTCATTCCGGAACTTGGTCTGAATCTGATACACCGTGATCGGCAACTGTCGATACGAACTGATCAGCCGGGACATCAGGTCAGTCACGACTTCCTCATGGGTCGGACCGAGAGCCAGATGGACCTTGCGATCGCCACGCTGGACGGTGAAATTGATCAACACATTGCCGAACGCCGATTTGCGGCCCGTTTTCTCAAACAGGTCGATCGGTTGCAAGGCCGGCATGAACAATTCGACGGCTCCGGCCTGGTCCATTTCGTGCCGCACAATGGCCTCGGCCTTCCGCAGCGCCCGATAGCCCAGCGGCAGGTACGTGTAGGCACCGGCCATCAGCTGCCGGATCAGTCCGGCCCGCAGCATCAATTGATGGCTGGGGACTTCGGCGTCCGAGGGAATTTCCTTCATTGTGGGGATCAACGTCTGAGACCAACGCACGGCAGATTCCTTCAATGTCCAATAAAAATAGAAGCGGCGTCTCGCCGCTGGTGATCAAAGCGTCCCACACAACAGAGGCAATTTCAGTGGGGCAATTTTCGCGCAAACCATTGACGCAAACCGGCAGGGCGGATTCTAACAGAATTGCCGCTGGGGGTCCATTTTGGAACCGGGCAAGGAGCAAGAACTCTTCTCCTGCGTGAGGAACAATTGAGTTTGGACACCGTTTGGGTTCCGAAGTTCGTGTCAGCCCCACGTTTCGGACGGTCAAGTTGGCAAAATCGATGTATTGAGCGACGGTTTGCAGGGTCAGGCCCCGAATTCGCAAGATTTTGCAGGAATTCTGACCCGATTACCCCATGATATAACAATTGAGTGGTGAAGTATCAAAGTTTCGGATTTATTGAGCCGGGCACCTCATCGCCTGCGAATGCATTCTTGGGCGAGACGTCTGCATTTGAGCGAATCAAACGAGTCTGCCTGTGTCGTGTTAACGGATCGCTGACGTTTATTGACTGACTCGAACTCGGCAGGGCCAACCGATTTCGAGACTGCGAGCCTACTTCAATTATTAGACGGTAATCATGGTCGGCGAATCGGATACGGTATCACGTAGTTTCTCGGCAGCACGCAATGGCTTGCTGTGGTTTGGTGGCCTATTGGCCGTGTTCGTTACGATTTTCGTCGTAGCGGCAGCATTTGACACCGGCGGCGCAAAGCCGAATGGACGCAATCGACCGCGCAGCGGCGGCAGCCGATCTGCAGAGGAAGAGCCCTCAATGGGGCTTTCTCCCGAAGTCGTGAATCGGAAGGGTTCTGGAAACTAACCGGGATTGTTCACCAGACCAGACAAGCCGGATGGGCCAGTTTTGAAGTTACCTATTATCGAAGCCATTGCCTTTAGTCCCGGCAGGGACGATCGATGATAGCCCACCGTTTTCATTCAGCATTCATCGAACGCACGATCTGCCGCTCAAGTCGATCCGAGCGGAAATTGATCCAACTGATTCGCTCGACTTCCGCCGCCGCACGAGGAAAGCACGGATCGACGGCTTCAGCTGTAACCAGTCCCTCCAGCGTTTCGGTTGGAAGTCGCTCTGGTAGATCGCGAGACTTCAGCAGGATCAATTCTTCGGCCTGCCAGGCCTGAGTCACGGCTGCTGAGATTGAATCACTGGTCACATCCCACGAATGTGGCAAGGGGTTTGGCTGAGTCTCCAGCCATTTCACAAAGCACTTGATGCACAAGAGAGCCGGACGTCCTGCAGCATGTGCCGATCGCATTTGTCCTAGACTTCGGACCAGCAAGAGTTCAGGAACGAGATGCTCGAGCAACTTGGCGCTCAGGTCCAAGGCATCAATGGCCAGCCAATGTGACGTTTCCGAGCCCAGTTGAAGGTTGCGGTCCCAATCTCGGACGACATCCACTGCCGATCCGCCACCCACGACCAGCAACACGTCCGAATCCGTCTTTTCTGCCCAGACCCTTCGCAAGCGGACCGCTAGGTCTGGAAGATCCAACAGGCTGCCTCCGAGTTTGTAAACAACGCACGGTTTCATGAATCAACTCGGAGTCGGCCATGACTGGCCTGTTCCACTTCACACGCGGCAGATTTATTTCGCTTGGCGGTCAACGCTACGAAATAGGACTTCGATGTTCGTGAGGAATGTCTCGAAGTCCCGATCTTAATCAATGATTTTGCTGATCTGGTATTCGACGATTCCGCGAGCTCCTGCCGCTTTCAAGGCGGGAATCGTGGTCCGAACGTAGGACTCATCGAGGATCGTGTTGACGGCCACCCAGTCGGGGTCTGACAGTGACGACACGGTCGGCTTTTGCAACGCTGGCAGGAGCGACAGAATGCGCTCAAGATCCACGCGCCAAACATTCATCATCAAGCCGACTTTTCCCTCGGCGGCGAGGCAACCTTGCAGCATGAGCGAGATATTCTCGAGCTTGTTCTTCTTCCAGGGATCTTGAGCTGCTGCGGTATTCGCAATGAACCGCGTCGTGCTCTGCAGGACTTCGTCGACAATCCGCAAGTTATTGGCACGTAACGAGCTGCCAGTTTCCGTCACCTCGACGATCGCGTCGGCCAGCAGTGGCGGCTTGACTTCGGTCGCGCCCCACGAAAACTCGACCTGGACTTCTACCCCGTGTTTCTTGAAGTAGTTCTGGGTCAAGTTCACGACTTCGGTCGCGATCCGCTTTCCGGCCAGGTCCTTCGGACCTTTGACGTCCGAATCGTTCGGCACACACAGCACCCAGCGCACCGGGCGGCGGCTGACCTTGGAGAACATCAGCTCGCAGATTTCCACGACTTTGGAATCATTCTCCAGGATCCAGTCGTAACCGGTAATTCCGGCATCCAAGACGCCCAATTCGACGTACCGCGACATCTCTTGAGCCCGCACCAGCAGGCATTCAATTTCCGGATCGTCAATCTCGGGATAGTAAGACCGCGAGGAAAACTTGATGTTGTAGCCCGCCATTTTGAACAATTCGGCGGTGGCTTCCTGCAGGCTTCCAGCGGGAATTCCGAGCTTCAGTACTTGTTTCGACATGGCGATTGAAAGGATCTTTATACTGTTCGCGGTGACGAATGAGTTGTTTGTCAATATATACCC
>JAQGHT010001026.1 GCA_028291565.1 Planctomycetaceae bacterium
CGAGGCCATCCAGCATTTTGCGGCGTGCATCGGCTGAAACACCAGGCGGATTCGACAAGTACAGGACCGGATCGCCCACCGAACGCAAGGCCACACCGGCATGCTTGGTCGGCAAGAAGCCTGATCCCCACAGTCGCGAGAACAGGGCTTGAGACTGAGATCCTGCGGCCAGCCGGGAATGCAAAACGACGAATGCCGGCAAATCCTGATTTGGGCTGCCGATGCCATACGACAACCAGGCACCACAGCTGGGACGGCCCGGGATTTCGTTCCCTGTCGTGATGAATGTGATTGCCGGATCGTGATTGATGGCCTCGGTATGCAATGTCTTGACGATGCAGATGTCATCCGCGATGGATGCGATGTTTGGCAGCAATTCGCTGATCCAGGCCCCATGCTTGCCGTGTTGGGCGAACTTGAACACGGAAGGAGCACATGGAAAGCGTGTCTGCCCCGATGTCATCGTGGTGATTCGCTGTCCGTTGCGAACCGACTCGGGCAAGTCTTTATCGAAATACTCTTGCAGTTTGGGCTTGTAATCATAGAGATCAAGCTGCGACGGAGCATCGGCCATGAATAACCAGATGACTCGTTTGGCCTTCGGAGGGTGATGCAGAACCTGCATCGAACCAAAAGTTTTCAGCGGATCAATGGCGGCGGCCGGCGTCGAATCGGCCGCAAAAATCCGAGGATTCATGACCGATGCCAAAGCGGCACCACCCAAACCGGCGGCCGAGCGGCTGAAGAAATAACGTCGAGCCTGCAGCAGGGCATGTTCTTGAAGGGGATCCATCTAAATCGACCTTTTCTTGCTTTTGAGCGGCTAATGGGTCTCGTGTTTGACTGGCTAATATGGGTTGCGGCGTTCGTCCGTGACCCTTATTTAGGAAGTTTCAGCTGGTTTCAGCGGCAAACCGAATCTTCTTGTAAATCGTCGTTAAGGGGATTGAACACGGTACTGATTGAAGTTTCAGGTTGTCTGACAAACTACGGTAAACATGTCGCTGCCATGTTCCCGATTTGTCGCGCACAAATTGATCGATTTCCGGCCGATTCTGCGCGACCAAAACATATTCTTGAAAACTTGGAATACCCTGGTACAACGAAAATTTCTCGCCCCGGTCGTATTTCTCAGTGGAGTCCGACAAAACTTCCATCAACACGATCGGGTTGAGCAATGTGTCTCTGGACTCATCCTCGAGCTCAGCCTGACCTTTGACGATGATCACATCAGGATACGCATAAAGTCCCGAAAGATTCACTTTGACTCGCATTTCATTCGTCACAACGAGAAAGTCAGATTCCGGAAGCTGGTTCTGCAGCGCATAGCCCAAATTCATAATCACGATGATATGCTCTAGCGTGCCGCCGGTCATTTCTCGCATCTCGCCTTGGAAAAACTCGTGGCGCAATTCGGAGTTCCGTTCGAACTCCAGGTATTCCGCAACTGTGACCGTCGTCGCTAGTGACATGGGATGTCGTCCAAGGAATGAATTCTCGCTGGCTTCGAACCTGTCAAATACCTGAAGGCGACGAGCTTTTCATCGACGATCCAGGCAAACTTTTCGACGCAGCGGCTGATTGGTTGTCATTTAAGATTCCAGGGCAAACTGAATCTTCTTGTAAATTGTCGTCAACGGAATGGAACAGGGCATGGATTGCAGATTTAAGGTTTCTGACAAACTCTCGTGGGTAAAATGGTCCCAGGTCCCCCGTGTGTTTCGAACATAGTGATCGATTTTTGGCCGATCCTGTGCAGCCAGGACGTATTCTTGAAAACCAGGCATCTTCTGAAAGAGCGAGAATTTCTCATTTCGGTCATATTCCTCGGTGGAATCGGATAAGACTTCCATCAAGAGAATCGGATTAAGCAGTGTTCGCTCCTGGTCGTCTTCGAATTCCGGATCCCCTTTCACAATGACCACATCAGGATAGGTATAAAGTCCGGATGGATTCACTTTGACTCGCATATCGATGGCGACGACGAAGTATTCAGATTCGGGAAGTTGGCGCTCAGCAGCCCGGTACAGGTTCAGTGTTACCAGCACGTGCCGTCGTGTGCCACCCGTCATTTCTCGGATCTCGCCTTGGTAATACTCGTGGCGGAATTCCGAGTTCCTCTCGAACGCCAGGTACTCGGCAACGGTGAATTCGGACTTTGTTGCAACAGACATGCGATTTCTCCCTCAGCGGCCTCTCGATCGCAATTGCCGGCTATTCCTTGGTCACGCTTTCGTCCAAGTTCAACATCAGGTTCGCCATCATTGTCCACGCGGCGAGTTCACTGATTTCGAGCTTTTCATCGCGTTTGGAATCACCGTAGGAAATCAACTTGGTCGCGGCGTCTTTGTCTGCCTGATAAATTGTCAGCTGCGCCTGATACAACGGGATCAGCACGGCAATCTCTTCGGCGGACGGACGCCGAGCCGTCAGCAGGCGGAATCCCAATGCCAGGCGTTCTTCAGCGGTGGCTCCGCCTTCGAGCATCATCCTCTGGGCTAGAGCCCGCGAGGCTTCCACATACTGTTTATCATTCATCAACGCCAGAGCCTGCAAGGGCGTGTTGGTCCGCGGTCGTCGGACCGAACAGTTTTCTCGCGACGGCGCGTCGAATGTGGTCATCCCCGGCGGTGGCGACGTCCGTTTCCAGAAGGTGTACATACTGCGCCGATAAAGTGCTTCCCCCTGGTCCTGCTTGAACGCTGAAGTATTGCTGCCGACAAAGCCGACGGCTTCCCATAACCCGTCCGGTTGGTAAGGCTTCACGCTCTTGCCTCCAACACGTTCGATCAGCAGCCCGCTCACGGACAGAGCGGAGTCTCGAATGACTTCCGCATCGAAACGGAACCGCGGACCACGCGCCAATAGCTCATTGTTGGGGTCGCGTTGTTGAAGTTGCGGACTGACCTGCGAAGACTGCTGATAAGCGTTGGACATCACCATCAGCTTGATCATTCCCTTCACGTCCCAGCCGGTGCGAATAAATTCAGTCGCGAGCCAGTCCAGTAATTCGGGGTGCGTCGGCCATTGCCCCTGGGCTCCAAAATCTTCGGACGTTTTGACAATTCCTGCTCCGAACAACTGCTGCCAGAATCGATTGATGGTCACACGGGCTGTCATTGGATGACTCGGCTCGACCAGCCATTTGGCCAGCCCCAGGCGATTCATCGGTGCATCTTTAGGGACTGGCGGGAAGATCGCGGGAACACCGGCTGTCACCTTGTCCGCTTTCTTGTTATAGGCCCCGCGAACGAGGATGAACGTTTCACGGGCCTGAGCCATATCCGCCATCACCAGCGTCGTTGGAATAGCGTTATCAAAGTCGGTCCGTTGCTTTTGAAGATCGGCAACCTGCTTTTTCAAGGGCTCAAAAGTGGGCTTGGTCTTGGCGTAAACATTTTCGAGGAAATAGTTTCGCAGGATTTTTTTCTGATCGTCATTCCGCTTATCGGCTTCCAGCTTGGCGACTTCCAGAACCGGAGGTGGCAAGGTGGATTTCGATTGGGCTTTTTCATAGGCTGCCCATTGCGCCAAAGAATCGAACGACAGGCCAGCTTGTGGCGTCCGAGTTACACTTCCGGACTTGTCCCAGTAACAGGTGCCCCCATGTTGAGTAAAAGCCCAGCCATTCAAAACGGCACCGGGATTTAGACCCACTTTTGCGGCTTCGACCTCCAATCGCACCCATTCTCCGATCTTGGGCAAGGGGCCCATGGCCACTCGAGCCGGGGAATTCTCTGCGCCCCACGGAATGGCATTTTCACCCCAGTAAGCCCGGTGTTCCCATGCGCCGTCATTGAACTGCAGCATGACTTCTTTGGGTGGATTCTTGGGATCCAGATACACATATGCAAACAGTTTATCGCCTTCGCCGATTCGCAGACCGGACGTTGCGCCTGTGAAAAAGTGCTGGCTGAGTTCGGTTGCAGTTCGCGTCGAAGCTTTTTCGTTACTGAAAACGGGGCCTTCCGCTTTAGTGACGAACTTCCATTCCGTATTTCCTTCCAGCTTTGCTCCAGCGGGCGGCGCGTCATCGAACCAGACATACTCTTTAGGTTCCGTACTGACGGGATTGGCCGCGTCAGCTGGTTCGGTATATTCCACCTTAGCTAATTCGTCGACAACCTTCTTTTGTGCCTCAGCAATTTGCACATCGAATGCCGCCAGTTTTGCTTTCTGTTCGTCTGTTGAAGTCTTGATCACTGGTGGCGGGGATAGGGCATTTCCGTCCATCGCCTGGTCGGCGACACCGTTGTAAAACGCGAAGAGCTGATAGAACTCTTTTTGAGTGACCGGATCAAACTTGTGGTCATGGCAAACGGCACATCCGAGGGTCATACCTAAAAAGACCGTCGACACGGTTTCCACACGATCCACAGCATATCGGACCAGGACTTCGTCGTTGATTGAGCCACCTTCGCTCGTGGAAACATTGTTCCGATTGAATCCCGATGCCACTTGTTGTTCGAGCGATGCCTGCGGCAACAAATCGCCAGCCAGTTGCTCAACTGTGAATTCGTTAAATTTCTTGTTCGTGTTGAAGGCTTTGATGACCCAGTCACGATAAGGCCATAGCGAACGTTCGTTGTCCAGATGCAGACCGTGTGTGTCGCCGTATCGGGCCGCGTCCAGCCAATATCGGGACATGTGTTCGCCATATCGGCTGGATTGCAATAAACGGTCAACGACATGTTCGTAGGCTTCCGCCGACGTATCCGCGAGAAAAGCGTCAACTTCGGAAGGTGTTGGCGGCAGCCCAGTCAGATCAAACGAGACTCGGCGAATCAATGTGATCTTGTCGGCAGGCTTAGAGGGTTCCAAACCTTCGGCGTCCAACCGTGCAGCAATGAAACGATCAATTTCATTTCGTGCCCAGGCGACGTTCTTGATGGCTGGAGCATCAACCCGCTTTGGTGAAATGAAAGACCAATGCTGAGACCAGTTTCCTCCTTCGCTGATCCACTTTTTCAATGTCGCGATCTGTTCCGGAGTGATCTTTTTCCCTGATTCGGGTGGAGGCATTTTCAGCGTCGGATCATCGGTCATGATCCGCGCGATCAACTCGCTCGCCTCAATCTTACCCGGCACAACCGCGAAAGAGCCCGATTCCAACTTGGCATGGCCCCCTTCTTGAGTGTCCAGTCGCAGACCGGCTTTACGTTCCTTTTCATCCGGTCCATGACACTTGAAACAGGTGTGCGACAGAATCGGACGAATGTCACGCGCGAAATTCAGCGGCCTGTCCGCCGCGGAAACTTTCTGCGTGAAGCCTGATCCAATCAGGCAGACCATCGAAACACAACAAGCGAGGCAGTTGAAGTGCAGACGAAGCATAGGGTGGGACCTTTCGCAGGCGGGATTGATCAAGACAGTATTATATGATGGACCCCAGCGCCTCGCCAGCGCAATTTATGGCGCACTTGGTAAAGAATGAGACGTTTCATTGCGGGGATCAGTGTTGCAAAAGGTATATTGGTGGCCGCGAACGCGATCTTCCGTTGAAAAAATGACAATTGAAAAAGTGACATTTTGTGGAGACGACATGCTGATCTCATGCCCGTCCTTGCAAGCCAGTGGCGGGCGATATCAGCGAAAAGTGTCTATTTTTAAAACGAATTCAGCCGCTTTAATCCGCTGCAATGGACTAAAACGGCTGGAGTATTCGTCTTTGCTGGACCTGAGTCAATCAGGCGTCATAGTCCACCAGAATTGTTCCATTGCGATTGGAATAGATATCAATGGCGTATTTGCCGAAGTCATAACGTGTATGGCGTCCAGTTCGGCTGACCTTGACCTTGGGGCAGCCGCAAGTCGGGGCGCAGATCTTGACCTGCACACACTTGGTTTCACAATCGCATTTGGTGCTGCAGGGGTCGAGCACGCTGACGACCATGGTTCGCGCGCAGGGTGAAATCTTGCCCTTGTTCTTATATCGGACATGCGAAAAGTATTCGCACTGGCAAGCAGATACCAACATGGGGGCTGCATCCAGGGCGGGAACGATCACTCCACCGGGGTTGGCGCCTCCGGGGTTGGCGAAAGCAGATTCTGGAATCGGTGCGATTCCCTGACTTGGCGCCTGACCCAGGTAAGCCTCGGGCCCGAGCAAGACTGGTCCAGTCAAATCAGGACCGATGAGCTGTGGACCTTGTGCCGAGCACGTGCTCGCCACCAACAGGAACAAACTGGCAATGGTCAAACAAGCCTTCATAGACATCTCAGACATCTCCTATGTTGAGGTAGCGGCTGGCGGCGCTACTGTGTGGCAATCAGCGAGAATTCCGCTTAGCGGCGGAATCTTAGGCGCGGCATTTGGAAAAGTCACCGGGAGTTTTCCTAACCGTTCAAGTTTACCATCCGGAAATGGGTGAGGCAATCATCGACTTGCCGTCAGCGATGCTGGAAGTGGTTGCATCATCTGTGCCGACTGTCTGGTTTTTGCGGATTATGCTGTTCGCGGCCGCGAATGAGTCTTGTTCAATACTTATTCCCGCGATCAAACGTCTCTTTCTTAACCGTACGCGGCATAAAAAAGTACCCGGATGACCTGTTGCGAACGTTCGGCGCAAGCTGTATGGTATTCCAGCGATTGATGATGCGACGATTGGACTTCAGGATCCAATACAAGCGTGAAACGCGCACGAGTCCGTTCGACGTGACTTGAGATTGGTTGGGCAACGGAGCAGTCGGCGGCAGTGTGTTACGCCCTCGGTGACATGCGAATCAATGGTTACAGCCTCCGACACACTCGCCATCGCTTTTTGAAACTGCGCTATTCTCTCGATAGTGCCCGGTCCCGCGAGGGACGATAGGCAATAGCCCAGCGTTTTCATTGGTGGGCTATTATCGTTCGTCCCCGCCGGGGGAGCAGACATTCAATTCAAAAACAGCACAACCTCAAGACTCGCGTTTCGGGCTGATATGCTGTCGTGAATAATTCACGTTAGCGGCCTGCCACTTCTCGCTTCTGGAACAACTTGTTCCGCGTCAGCCCCAGTTGACGGAACCAGTATTGCTGCAACACGCGTAGGGTTGCCAGACCATAAATGCAGCTACGTCGAAAGTTGATACTCGAAGCTTCGGCGAAGTACCGGACTGGCACAGGAATATCACCGAGCTTGAAGCCAAAATAGACGGCTTGAGCCAGAAACTGACTGTCGAACACGAAGTCGTTAGAGTTGTTTTCCCAGGGGACGGTTTCTAGAACTTCTCGACGATACGCCCTGAAACCGCTGTGGAAATCGCCCAGGTTTTGCCCCAACGCTACGTTTTCGATCAATGTCAGCATTCGATTACTTAAGTACTTATAGATCGGCATGCCGCCATCCAGCGCTTCGCGTCGCGTTCGAATTCGCGAACCCAGCATCATGTCGCAAATCCCCAGCTTCAAGATATCGATCGCCGCGGGAATGACGCGACTATCGTATTGATAGTCCGGGTGAACCATCACGACAAACTCCGCTCCTCGCTCTAAAGCCAATTTATAGCAGGTCTTCTGATTCCCGCCGTAGCCGAGATTCTGCTCGTGGCGGATCACGGTCAGACCTAACCTTTCAGCAACTTCGACGGTATTGTCTGTGCTGCAATCGTCCACCAGGATCACTTCGTCGACGCTACCGACGGGAATATCGGCTACCGTTCGGGCCACCGTCGCCGCGGCGTTATAGGCCGGCATGACGACAATGACTTTTCCTGGGATTTTCTGCAGTCGTGGCGTGACGATCGGTGCTTCCATAATGGCGATATTCGACAGCATAAATGCTTCCCCGATTGCTGGTCGGCGCGGACGTCTAAAAACCCGACTGCATTGATTATTAATGTGTTACGGATTTTTTCGAATTTGAGGAACAATCCTGTGCGGCCTCCATGACTACGGCGTTTTCTCACAAAAACTTGAGGGCAACTTTGGCTGGCGTGAAAGGCAAAGAAGTCCACTCACCTTTTGTCAGGCCTGGTAAACCCCTCCTGGCAGGAACATTGGCACCGAGTCTGGAGGCTAAGACGCCGCGAACATTCTCAATGATAGCTCGTCAATTCTACCCGGTAGGTGGTCAGTCAAGCAGAATCTTACTACCGCGTTTGGTTAAGAATAGGACGATTGTCCGGGGCGATAAATATTGCGAAACATTGATTCGTGGCCGTGAACTCTGTCAGTTCAGCCGAACCATGCGATTTGGCTGGTGTCCAATGTTTGTCGAAATCAACAGGGTGGCCAGAAAATGAATGTGATCAGTGCTTTTTCAGCAGTCATAGACCACGAAAATTTCAGGAGCAATCTCAGGAAGATTTGCGTGCGCTTTGACGGATCCTCTTGTGGACGCCATGATATTACAGGCTGGTGTGAACTCTGATGTCGTGAAATATTGCGATAATGAGTTGAAGCAGTGTGACTCGAGGTCTTTGTGATTGGTGCGAGCGCTGCGAGTCATTTCTTTTTGAACGCACTGGCGTAAAATGCTCTGGGTGGTGTGTGCATTGTGCAAACACTACGATCGGGCTCGATTATTGGAAGTCTTGAGGTCTTGATGGCAGGTGTTTCAATCAGTGCGGCGTCCACGGAATCAACGCAGCCCCAAATGGCGGCTTTGAACCTGCAACGACAGCCACAACTTCAGCACAGTCTGGAGCAAGCCTGCTTAGCTGCCCGTGT
Organism: Planctomycetaceae bacterium; assembly: GCA_028291565.1. GTDB lineage: Bacteria > Planctomycetota > Planctomycetia > Planctomycetales > Planctomycetaceae > JAKFVC01. The sequence continues at coordinate 8,651 of JAQGHT010001026.1, forward strand.
TCTTGAAGACACGCGCGGTCAAGAAACTCTGGTACTGGATCTGACGCAAGTCACTCCGATCGTCGACTATTTTGTCGTCACAACGGGTGCCAGTCCGCGCCAAATGAAGGCTATGGCGGAGGAAGTCCACCAGACGTTGAAGAAAAGCGGTTCCCGACGCATTGGCTCGGAAGGTGAAGAGAACAGTCCGTGGGTCTTGCAAGATTACGGCGATATGGTTGTGCATATCTTCACGGCCGACGCCAGAAAGCTTTACGATCTGGAACACTTGTGGGCTGACGCGCCCGAGGTGGATTGGCGCGCCATCGCGCCGCCAATCGCACCGCGATTGTAAATCAGGTTTCCAACCCGTCCGTCACGATACTCAAGCAGGTCGTTCCGGTTCGTGGGGATTTGCCCGGAATGTAATGACTCTTGAGTCGGTAACTGGTACGCGGTTCGGGGGAAACGATCCCATCAGATTTGTGTCATTTCTGCACGTTTTCTGACGTTCGAATAAAGCCGCACGGACAGGTTGAAAACCTGTCCTGTTCTATGCCAGATGGTAATCACCCCACCCCCAAACGTGCGGGTGTTTCCGTTTGGCCGCTTGAAATTCTGGATCGGCGGCCGCATCTTCATACATGGGCCAGATATCGAACAGATATCGGGTTTCAGAATCAAATTTGCCGAGTTGTTCGTAGGCATTGCCACAGATGACGTCTGTGACTTTCGGTTGCTCAGCACAAATCCGATCGCCGAACCAGTTCAGCAGCTCCCGGCTTTGTTCGACAACGATGACTCGATGGACATTGGGTTTCTCACAAACCTTACGCAACAGGTAGCCCATTCCCAAGCCGCCGATCACGACCGTCCCCTTGGCCAGCGAGATGCCTTCTCGCAGGGTCAAGACTTCCATCGGCGTCAAACTCATCCAGACCGCCAGTGTGCGACCGTCAAGTAAGACCGGAATCACGACGTCCTGGTCCCAATAGACCAGTCCCTCGCGTCGATTCTGCAATAACGGAATCGCCTGTCCGCGCTTCCAGACTCGATTCATGTACGCGAATTCGTTGTTTGGACTGCGGACCAGATTTGCTTCAGGTGTTGAGTCGGGATCTGCGGGATAAGGCGTCACGTCAAACAACATCTGAGGTTGATACGTCGCTCCTTGAAGCACCAGGGGGTGTTTGAACTTCGTGAAATTCTCATCCCAAGGTTCCGCGATTTGCGCCGCTTTCTCCAGGAAAATTTCCTCAGGAGACTTGGCACGGGAGGGTTTCGGCGCGCGTGGTCTGCCAGACGAACTCGGACGGTTGGGCTGCGCATTGCCTGCTAGGCGAGACGATTGCTCGGAAGAGGGGCGATGGGACTTGTCGCGTGCGGGCATGTAAATCCTAAAAGACGTAGTTATCCAGCACGCGGGATGCGATGTGACGTACTTTCT
>JAQGHT010001034.1 GCA_028291565.1 Planctomycetaceae bacterium
CGTGAAAAGGTGTGTGTTTCTGTCGCACGGACGAGAATAGAAGACGTGCCGGATGTTCCCTTCATAATGTTTCTGAAGGGCTTCTTTCACCTCAACATCCTCAACACCGAAACCCATGACAGAACCGGTCTTGAGCAGCCAGACTTCTGAAATCTGTGTGTCGCTGAGAAGTGCAAAAATACCGAAGGACGGAACGAATTCCAGAGGCACAAGGAGCGAACCGATCGAAGGATCGTCCGTTCTCCCCCGATTCCAATTCTCCGCCAAACTGACCTCGATCCCGAGAGTCCGTTCAATGATCCGCTTTCCGTGGGCGGTGCAATCGCAAAGGATGCGATACATGTGCTGATCCGACTCCCCCGTCAGCGCCTCGATACCAAACTTTTCGAGGTCCGTGATGCCGTCAATTCGTTTCATTGTTCTGTCTCCGGTTGGTGAATGGAAAGAACCGAATTCAGAATGCCTGAACTGCAGAAATCGTCAAAACACACTTTGCTTCGAAGCTGGCTACCCATCTCAAAGTGCCGGAATCTTAGCACCCGCTGCAATCGTCACCATCGATACAAACTTCTTTTGAGCGAAGACAGAATCGCAGACTTCATTCTATCCTTTCGGATTCGTTAGAAATCCGGGCTACCATTTCAATTGATCCTAGTCGAATCACTTTGAAACCATCAATTCGATATTTTGCCAATACTACTTCCTATGCATGCTCATTCTCCCATCCAAGGCCAACGGAAGACAGTATTCAATTACGCGATCGCGTTCATATCGGTATTGTTGGTGATGCTATTAAAATGGATCACCGATCGATTGTTCGGTGGCGGTCCGCCACTGATTCTCTTTCTTTCTGCCGTGATGGTCACCAGTCGATTCTGCGGATTCTTACCTGGGATCGCGGCCACCGCTCTCTCCGCTCTGGTTTGCTGCTACTTCTACTTTCCTCCTGTCGGAACATTCCAGATTCACAGCGCGAATGACGTCTTTCGATTGGGAATGTTTTTGCTGGAAGCTGTCACACTGTCCGCACTCATGGAATCGTTGCATGCGGCGCGGAGACGGGTCGAACAAAGTACCCACGAAACCATTCTCAAGGAACAGGCTCTTCGTCGCGGTGAGGAGCGATTTCACCATCTCGTGCAGAGCGTTGAAGATTATTTCATCATCATGCTCGATCCGAATGGATTCATCACGAGCTGGAACGCCGGCGCGGAGCGAATCAAGGGGTACAGTGCGCAGGAGATCATCGGACAACATTTCTCACGATTTTATCCACCCGAGGAAATCCACGGAGACCAATTGAATCGCCTGCTAATCGCTGCGGCCCATGGCGATTCGTTTCGGGAGGAAGGACGGCGAGTTCGCCGGGACGGGAGTCTCTTTTGGGCGGATGTCGTCATCCGAGCCATTCGCAATGAAGCAGGGCAACTGGAGGGGTTTTCCAAGGTAACCCGCGATGTCACCGAGCGAAGACGGCTGGATGAGGAACTGCGTTGCGCCCTAGAGTTGTCGGCTCTTGCTCGAGATCAAGCGGAAAACGCGAACCGCGTTAAAGGTGAATTCATGGCAAACATGAGTCACGAAATCCGCACGCCCATGAATGGTGTCCTTGGACTCGCTGAGCTAGTTCTCGGCACGGAACTCACGACTGAGCAGCAAGAATCCATGGACCTCATCAAGGCATCCGGCCAAGCTCTGATGGTCATCATTAATGACATCTTGGATTTTTCCAAGATCGAAGCGAAGAGACTGACGCTCGATTCGATTGAGTTTCGATTGCCTGACCTGGTGAAAGGAACAGTCAGGAGCCACGCTCCGCAAGCTCACAGCAAGGGAATAGAGATCGTCTGCGATTTGCATCAAACCGTTCCAGAATGCGTTATCGGGGACTCCGGCCGATTGCGGCAAGTGCTCATCAATCTGATTGGAAATGCGATCAAATTCACCGAGCAAGGCAAGGTTGTTGTACGTAGTGAGCTCATCAGCCAATCTGACGGAGTCTGTCAAATTCGAATCGCCGTTTCGGATACAGGAATTGGAATCCCAATCGAGAAACAAGGGGTGATTTTTGAAGCATTCTCACAAGCCGACGGCTCATTCACTCGCAAATACGGTGGTACGGGACTGGGACTGACGATTTCGTCTCAACTTGTTGCGTTAATGGGAGGAACACTTTGCGTCGAAAGCACGATTAGGCAAGGAAGTACGTTCCATTTCACAATCCCGTTTGGTCTTCCGGCTGCCGAAATCGCACATCAAAACCCAAGTCCATTGGAATCCGAGTCACCTCACGATACTGTGCGTTTGGTTAGAATTCTAGTGGCGGAAGACAATCAGATAAACCGACATGTAGTTTTCCGAATGCTCACGAAACACGGATTCGATGTCACGATGGTAAACAATGGCAAAGAGGCACTCGATGCAATTGATCGCGATTTCTTCCACGTAGTGCTGATGGACGTTCAGATGGCCGAATTGGACGGATTCCAGGCAACGCAAGCCATTCGGATCAAGGAAGAATCCAATGGCCGGCATCTCCCGATCATCGCATTAACCGCCCATGCGATGAAAGGTGACAAGGAACGGTGTCTCGAAGCGGGAATGGACGGCTATGTGACCAAGCCTATCATTGTGAAAGAGCTATTGCAGGCGATCCGACTGGCAATCAGCAGCAAAGAATCACTGATTGCAACCTAAACTGAGAGTCGGCGTCAAGCTCGGCCAGACATGACACGCTCTCAATTGTCCCAAAACGGGCTCGGCTCTACGACCTGTCAGAGTCTCTGATTCTCGGCATGCTGTTCACAGTTGCTGATGACGATCAAGATTTCGAAAGCAGTGGTGGTGGTTCTCACGCAGTTTCGTAAATTGAGCATTCAAATCTACAAACCCGCGAGTGTTTCGCTTGACAGGAACTAAAGCAGGCGGATAGAGATAACATTGCCGGTTGTGCGTGCGACTTGGCGATATCGCCCACCGAAGTCATTGGCCTCGGTGGGCATTTTCATTCACGGCTGCTCGCCATTGCTTCAATTCCAACGTCCGATCACGAAATAGATGACGGTGGACATTTCGCACCGTTGACCGATCACGGTTTCGCCAGTTGTTCGGCCACACGCACTCGAAGCGTCGCTGTCATCTTGGCTATTTCAGAAACAACCTCACCTATGGTTCCATACAGTTCGATTAAGCCGTCGAGCTTGCTATGGATAACTGGCGACTTTAGGCGTCCCATTGAGGATAGCCCACCGATCGCAGTCAAATCAGCAGCGGTACTTTCGAGGCTCTGTGCATTCGCAAGTAACCCCTCAAGCCTGGTAATCTCTGATTCCACCTCGATGAATTTGCATCTAAGCAGATCCCGATTGGCTTTCGCCAATTCTATTTCGAGTCCTAAAATGTCTTTAAAGGATTCATCGGTCAGAAGAATTATCCTAACGGAGAGCCATGGGCTCGGTAAAAGCGCTGAAATGAAGAAGCGAGCACTCCAGATTATCTCACCGGATTATCTGAACGCAAGACTACACTTCGACGAAAATGGGTGTAAATCAGCCTACATTGGTTGTAACACATGAAAGTGCGGCCATTTTTATCATTGATTTTCCAATTGTTTGCTCTTCTGCAATGAGGACTCTTCGCAAACCGACGTCAAGTTCTGACAATTGAAATCAATCTGTCAGCCAACAAAGTGGACCACACCGGATATTTCACCCATTCGCCAAGATTGCAAAACCTTCCGTTCGATGTTCAACAGGCAGTGCCGTTCCAGCGGTTTGCCGACTATGCGTGACGAGAACTCGAATAACTCCACATCCAACAGTCTTGAGGCGGCCGGGATCCAAATCGGAGAACTCTTATACTTTTGAATACCAGAATTCGGTCCGTCTTCTTGATAAACTTCGCCGAATAATGGTCTGCCCATCGTTTGGACGAACTGGATGAAGAGGTCTCCGGTTTCGTTTTCGCAGATTGGGCAGACTTGATCTTACGACACACGAGCGGGCCGCTCGGAGTTCGCGATGACATTTGGTGAGAAAATTGCCCTACTTCAACAAGTGTTTCAACAGGGGTCAAACGAAGGAGTTCTCTCGTGGGGGGCAACGGAAAACGGATATCGATGGAAGTGTGTAGATCATGCGACTGCAAAGCGACTCGCAGAATTCCTCTTGACGAATGAAGAGATTGCGAATTTTGATCGACAGAACTTCCCTCACCGTTTTGAGCCAGAGCGTGGTCCAACTCTGATTATTGAGCCCACCGATGACATTGAAATGACGAATTGAGTCCTTTCCTTCTCGCTCACTCCAATTTTACAGTGGCTCACCCCGTGATCATCCCAACAATGTGAATCTCTGAAGGCGTGAGCCGAGCGCGAAAGATAATCGATTCAGCACGGCGGGCGGCCTGAACGACTGATGAAACACAAATTGCCTAGGACTCAGGTAAACTTCACTTGGCTGGAATTGAATTCTCAGAAACTATATTCTTTGAATGATCCCATATCGAGTTTGAGAGCAGCGGAATTGTGTTGGCCATTGCGCAAAGTCGATTGACGGTTGTCAACCAAATTCGATTACGGACATCCGGGGCTGGGAGTGAGGGGAAAACGAGGCGCCAGTAGAGGTTGAGAATGCATGATTCTGTGGATTTTCCTTGATATGGTAGTCGCAAGCCACCGCGCCCCTCACCCCCGACCCCTCTCTCCCGCCAAAGAGTACCAGGGAGAGGGGAGAATAAATTACGCCGGATCAATTGCGAACACCTCAGGTTAATGCGCTCTAGGATCGGCGGATGAACAATTGCCGGAACGATGTAAAACGGGCTCACCGATTTATTTCCGAAAGTCATCGATGAGCCGATCGAAAGAATGATGTCACCCCGCCCCGCTTAGTCTTGTAGCGGAGGAGATAATGAATGGATCAGCTTCCACCCGCCATTTAAGAGAGGGCCATGACATGCTTGAATCTCGCTCGACACCTGTGATTGGGACGATCACAGAGGTTGACATCGAGTGCTCCCGTCCTGCTGGGGGGCGGGAGCAATTTCAACTCCAGGCAGAAGAGCCCCTGGCGACGGTGGCACATGAATTGCGCAATCCATTATCGGCGATCCTGCTCGCGGCGGAAGCGCTGCCGCTCGGACAGCACGACGATCCGGTTATTCTGGAAGTTCGCACAATCGTGATTCAACAGGCGCGGCGGATGGTCCGGATCGTTGAAGATCTCTTTGAGATCTGCGCGGTCTCGCGCGGAACTTTGAGTCTAAACAAAGAGGTCGTTGATCTCGCCACAATCGTGGCACTTGCAACTGAATCAACCGGCCACATGCTCAAACAGCAGCAACACCGGTTGACTGTCACGCTCCCGTCTGAGCCAGTTCACCTCCTCGCGGACCCATTGCGGCTGGAACAGGTATTGTCAAACCTGCTGTCCAATGCGGCCAAGTTCACCGCTCCGGGCGGAGACATTTGGTTGACGGCGGAGGTCAGGGCCGCGCAAGTTGTGTTGCGGGTCCGCGACAACGGATGCGGGATCACTCCTGAATTCTTGCCTCAAGTGTTCGACTTGTACCGGCGCGGCCAAGACTTGGGAGATCTGAGACCCGCTGGATTGGGACTCGGACTCGCGCTGGTCAAGTCGCTTGTTGAGCGTCATGGGGGCTCTGTGACTGCGGCCAGTGAGGGGCAAGGTGCAGGGGCCGAGTTCACCATTTGTCTGCCTGCTTGGGTCCGCAATGCGTGACAACTTCACCGACTCACGGGTCTGATTGTGGTAGAATATTGCCGTTGGTCTGGATGTACAAAAGTCGGGGTCGTGCCAGTAGAATTGCTTGTGCCGGGGTCATTCGCAGGCCGGTGCGATACGGAAGCGACCGCCCTTCTGATCGTCGAGGATGGGATCGACCCAATGCCGACGAGGTTGCAGCCCTAACAACACTCAAAGATAGCGGTCAATGGGTTGCCTACTGGCGAACCCTAAGTCCCAAAACAACTTAAGTGTGCCAGTAACTTTTGCCAGACCCGGCAGTGGTGGCGAAATCATCAGCCTCGACTTTTAGGTCATGCAACTTCACAATTCGGCGGTCCCAATTTGCATTAACCTCGGACACATTGCTATTTGGATTCGACGATCGGCAGCATTACCGTTTCACATACGAACTGGGCGCTTGAATTGGTCCGGAATTCTCTTTCGCAAGTTTAACGAATTCATCAATGCAAGGAGGGCAACAAAAGGAATATTTCTGGCCGTCAATGATCCAGGTACAATTCGCGTTCGCCTTCGTGTGTGTGACAGGGCAGATGATGTCACCGGTCTTGGGGTGCATATCGTGTGATGATCTGAATCCCTTATACTTCTTGGACGCGGTCGTTGACCCATTGGCCAGGACATCGGCTGACGTATAACTTCCTCCGGAAGTCAAATAAAGGGTTTGTTCCGCTTCGTTCGTGACTTTGGCTGGCATCGCTTTCTCGTCTCCGGCCTGAGTCATGAAACTGAATCGGAAGCGTTTATCGGCGATGGAGATGTTCGGGACGATCACCACGAGTTGTGAACCGACAAGCTCCAGCGGGATTTCTCCTTCGAATTCCGATACTTGTCCGGCTGGGTCTCCCGAATGCGGCTTGGGCTTCAGAACAACAGGCACCGCTTCCTGGTACGAGATACTTCGAACATAGGCTGTGATCTCCTGGATTGGAACGGGCAAGACTTGAGTTTGATCCTTCCCGAGCGTGAAGAGCTTGAACATTCCACCGGCGGCGAAAAGTGCTTCCACGTGGTAGTGATCCTGCCCGACTGCGATGATGATGCCTCCATTGAATCCAGGGTCGTGACCATGTTCGTACACGTTGGATTTCGGAGCTTGATAAGGCCGCCACAGCATCCAACAGAGTATGCCCAGGGACGCAATCACAAATATGGCTGATTGCCGGAAGGTGACGGATTCGATCCAGCGACGAACAATCATACGGCACTTCGTCTGGAATGGAGTATGGCGAGAACCGTTGATGAGAGTCAGCATCAAAAATGCATCGAATCGCGGCCAGTGTGCCGCGATTCGGAATGGTCCTTCAAGACGTCAAGTGAGATGGTACTGCCAAGTCGCGCAAATCGGTCAACAGAGAAGATTCAAACTCGCTGTTGCCAGATCAAGTGCCGGATGATCCAAGCAGAACTATTCCCTAAAAATCACCGATTGTCTGGCCGTCGTTTCGACGAGCGAGCTTCTGATAAACTCCCAGTTGGGTTGGATCGTTGCTATTGGCGAAGTTGATTTGTTCGGAAACAAATCTCACGGCACCATCCGCCATCAGGAAGTGAGCTCCGCCTGCATGCATGCTGCCGTAACCAGCCGCTCCTTTGGGGTCGCAACTCAAGTTATAGGGATCGGGCGTGCTGTTCATCTTGTAGAATGCCGTTCCCATGACCATCGGAATACCTTCGCGTTCACAGCGGTCCCAGCCGTCCGTTCCAGCCCAAATGGAACCGTACGCATTCCAACCGCGTTCTCCTACGGCAAATGTCTGGCTGGCTCCATCGGGAATGCCACTGGAACCAACGTTGGAGTTGCTTCCAAACAGGCCATTTCCCGCGAAGTCAGCGCTTGACCAGGCATTACTGTCCGTCTGCCAGAAGTCACCGAAAGAACCGATGTAGTTGGAGGTCGCGGCTCGCACTCCCCAAGTTCCAGGAGGTGGTGGCGGGGCAGACGGCGGCGGCGGATTCCAAGGGGGCGGCGGAGGCATGACGCATGCGAGAGAAGATTGAAGTGCAAGAATAACAAGCTGGTCTTTTGACGGGTATCGCAAAGCGAGAGTCTGAGAAGGTTGTGACGTCAAGATAAATCCGCTCAATGTTCGCTCTGTGCTTTGAATTCCATCTCCCAAATCCGACGCACATCGGTAGATTGGCAATGGCGTTAGCAAGTAAGGCTGCAAGTTGGGATCGGCCAACACGTCGGCCAGGGAATGGTGGTTCGGCTGAAGCGTGTCGTATAAGGGCTGTTGATCTAGATAGGGCAGCAACATTACGCCCCAACCCCAGCCTTGAATATTGACCGGATCGCCATCCAGTCCCACGCAGCCCGGAGGGAGTACCCCCTGCAACGATTGGTAGGAATGCAGGGCAATTCCGATTTGATGCAGATTGCTTTTGCATTGCGTTCGACGAGCTGATTCTCGTGCGTGTTGGATGGCAGGCAGAAGTAATGCCACCAGAATACCGATTACCGCGAAGACTGCGAGTAATTCGATCAGTGTAAATCCACGCCGTGCGAGCGAAAGTTTCCCCATCGTTCAGCCCCATTCTTAGAGATTCTTACTCGATGCATTAGCCCCAAAAGACACCGAAGAGGGAGCGCAGGTAATTCGCATTTGCCCACAATCTTCTTTTGCAGCGTAATTGTATTTACATCCCGTTGTCACGAGTAATCGGATGGCTGATCGATTTGGCAACAGAATTCCGCAAGTTCGATCACACGTTCTGAAAATGAGGACATTAGCGTTTGTGATGATCTTGTTTAGAGACTGAAATTCCCGCTGGGTGGCTAAAGTTCCTCCCGATAGGCTCTTGATAGCCGCCCATACGCACGGGATGTGTTCGCAATGTGTTTGCGAATCTCATCTGGTGAATCGTCGTTTTCTATCATGTGCTCTAGTTCCTCGAGTTTATCACCCAAAACTCGTGCCTTCATTCGGTGGTACTCGCTGAGACGACCACGTCGGAGGTACGTGCCGACTTGCAGTCTGCGATTCCAGCCTTCACAGATCGGGATCCAGTGCAAGGCATGTTCTCGCTGCCCCGTCATCGCCGCGGTCAGTGCTTCCGTTTGAGCGAGATTCAACTCGTCTAGCGTTTCTCCCGGCGCCGGATAATAGGCAAAGCAGCCCACAATGCTGAAGGCGACGATTGATAACAGTCCCACTCCCGCGAGCACTGGACCGGGAACGACGATATCCCACGCGCGGCGGGACAAGTGGACCGAACCTTGAAGACTGCGATTCAGCCACGATTCAATGACCCATCGCCGATCCAGGCATTTGAATAACAGCCCCAGGCCCATGAGTCCGCCCACGAAGATCGCGCCGGCAATCTCATGGGTTTGAGTTTCCAACCTGACACGACGCCAGATCTCCGCGGGATATCCGCCGGAGGGTATGAAATCTCGCTGGAATGGACAGCAATAGCTGTCGAACGCGTGCGTATGATCCGCGGGTTCGATTTCCTTGGGATACAGAGGACGTTCGATGCCGTATGACAGCCCGACCACAACAAACAGCATTAGGGACATCCAGATGCTGGATTTCTTCCAGCCGTAATTCAGAACCATCCAGGCAATCAGGCCCAGATTCATTCCAGCCCCAAAAATCAGCAGAATGAACGCAGCCCCGATCGAGTTCCCATGCTGAAACATCGATCCCAATTGGCCCATGGCCGTCATGGGTGTGGCATATGCTGGAATGGCGATCGCCGTCATTAATAACGGAGAGTAGGGATTCTCGTGTCCCATCGTCCGCTGCAGGATTCCAGCCGGTAGCAACATGCTCAACAGACCCGTTCCACAAAGACCGATCAGAATCAGTCCGGCTGTTCCACTCACCGATTCGCGAGCCATAACAACAAGGACCGCCAAAAGTCGTTTGATGCCGTGTGGCGTCTCTGGAGGTTCCTCTAATTGGACCTCGGTATTCGGGAACAGCCGATCAAAGATTGTGCCTGAAATCGTCACGACAAGCAGCGAACAAAACGCAAAGGCGACGATCGTGATCGGTTTTGAGAGCGTCAGGCCATAGAGCATCGATAGTGGATCGAAGAGCGGTGATGAAAGCGCGAACGCGAAGATTGTACCAATGGCGATTCCGCTTTTGCGTAACTGTTTGCAGATGGGGATGACCCCGAGTGAACAGCCAGGAAGCAGCATCCCAATCACCCACGATTGGAACAATGAAGCCACTGAATTGGAGCCGAACAGCCACCGCGTATGTTTCTGTCCCATCATCCGGTGCAGCAGTCCCACCACACACAATCCAGTGAAGATGAAGGGCGACGCTTGGAGCGTGGATTGAATGATCCGTAGGCAGGCTCCCCAGAAAATGGTCTCAAACATGAAAACGCTCCCTTATGGAAGATTGAGTCGAGTTAATGCAGCCGATCAGAAGCCGGAACGAGCTTTCTCAAGCCTTCATTCAAAGTTTCCATTTTGTCGAATGAGCTCTGTTCGGGCCGGATGCCGTTGGCGACCTTTTGATGCAGTTCTTGATATAAATTCGCTAACTGTTGTGAATGCTGTTTTACGAGATTCCAGTCTGCCTGACGCAGATCGGAATCACCGGCGATCTCCGGGAGCCAGCCCAGGATGTCCTGCAGCTCGCTCAGTTGGTGATCTAATGCCGGGTGAGTTTTCGTTTGAATCTCGTTATGAATCTGATTGTGGCGACTCTGGATCTGTTCGACCGCCACCGCGAAGGATGCTGGACGGTGTTCGGATACGTGATGTTCCAGACGATCTGTCTGCTGTTCAAGATTCGTTCCTAGGGGGATAGTTGTGGTCGAAGTACCACATCCGACAGCATCGCAGACGATGACAATCGCGAGAACAGAAAGCTTCGACAAGTGCTCGTTGCGCATGGGAACATCCTTACTGACGGTCAAACAGCCTGGGCGCCGAAGAGTTTGCATGAAAGGCAACGCTCTTCGACTGCGAGTCGCGATTTGACGTCGACGACTGCTGCCGCCAGTTGCTTGTTCGGGTTTTAAGGTACCGCCACAGTCTGCAATAATTCGCGAATGATCGAATCGGGATCGTCACGCTCGATGCCGAGTCTCACGATCAAGACTGGCAGGGCCACATCCTGCACGTCGTCCGGCGTCACAAATCCTCGAGACCGCAGGTAGGCTTGGGCCTGGGCCGCTCGCTGCCAGGTCAACAAGCCTCGGGGACTGACGCCGAGCGAAATCTGCGGATGATTTCGCGATGCTTCAGCCAGGCGGACGAGATAGTCTTGAATCGGGCGGGCAACAGGAATCTCGGCCACGAGACGCTGAATACGAACCAATTGGGCCGGTTCGAGCAGCGGTTCGCGCGAACGTGCCTGTCGCGAGTCGTCGATTGCCGCCGTGAGCATGCTGATTTCGTCGTCACGATGCGGATATCCAACGCTCAGTTTCATTGCGAAGCGATCGAGTTGTGCTTCGGGAAGCGGGTATGTTCCATGCTGTTCGTGTGGATTCTGCGTCGCAATGACAAAGAACTGTTCGGCCAGCCCATGACGAATTGAGTCAACGGTGACTTGCCGTTCCGCCATGGCTTCCAGCAAGGCGCTTTGGGTTCGTGGAGTCGCCCGATTGATTTCGTCCGCCAGCAGGACCTCCGAGAAGACCGGACCGGGACGGAATTCAAATTCATGAGCTTTTTGATTGAAGATGCTGAATCCTGTGATGTCGCTCGGCAGCAAATCAGGAGTGCATTGCACGCGTGCGAAGCGCCCTCCGATCGCGTCCGCCAGGCCCTTGGCCAATGTCGTTTTTCCGAGTCCAGGGCGGTCTTCCACCAACAAATGCCCCTGAGCCAGGAGACAAACCAGGACTTTGTCGATGACATCAGCCTTGCCACGCAAGACTTGATTGAGCCGGTGACGGACTTGTTCCACGGCTCTCAGGTCTTGTTGTTGCGTCGAAGGCGGACTGAGCGTGGCTGTGGGCATGATATCGGAGTTTGTCCAATCTGAGAGAAACGATTCAAGGATGCGTTTTGAACTGGCGAAGGCGTGCCAGCGTCCACTCTTTCGCGACCATTTGACACAGGACCGGCACGTCATTTCGCGGTGGCGTTTCTAAATGTGGCGGAGCATAGGCCGCCCAATCGATAACGTGGGAGAAGCGAGTTGCGAGATCGAGGTTGTCTTGTTCCAGGCGAGCGCTCAATTCTCGCAGCCATCGAGATGCGGTGTGTGCATCAGAATGGGGAATGCCCGCCCAACGTGCGCGCTGCTTCACCAAAGCCAGAGTCCTGAGAACATAGCAACGCGGCTGCGCGATCGGTCGCACTCGCCAGAGTAATGTCGTCACCCAATCGCTGATCTCTATGCGGCGCCAACAGACAACGACACTCGCCACGAAAAACAGCGAATAGCTCCCCAGGTGATGTCGCAGATGCTGCATGAAAAGTGCAACTGCCTTGACGAGTGAGCCCCAAATTCCGCGCGGGGGCGACAAGACGTCATATCCAGGCGTGGCTTCAACCGTCATCCAGCTATTCTGTCCGACATAGACTTCAGCCCAAAAGTGGACGTCGGTTGCCGTGACCGGTGTATGTTGCGATTGACGATCAAACTTTTCCGGATCGGCGTAGAATCCCGAGACAACGCGTGTGGAATAACCCAGGTGACGCAGCAGCACCGCCGCCGCCGAAGCAAACACGTAGTCCGGTCCGCGTTTTGATTCCAGCAAGAATTCACTGACCGTGTCACGACAATTCGAGGCCGGGCGATAATCTCGATCCAGGAGATATCGGGAGCGTAATTGAGCGAGAATCGCCTCAACACGCGGCCACCCATCGGGCAGATTGCCTACCCATTCCTTGGCCAGTGAACGGATTTCCTCAGAGCGAATCTGCGATGGAAGTTGTTGAAATTGGGGGCCCCTGATCGACTTGCGAATGGACTCATGCTCCAGCATCCTGGCATCTGCAGTCTGACTTTGAAGATGAATCACGGTGAGTTCCGGCAACCGTTCACGATCCATTTTCACGATCGACTCTTGCGCCCACCTGAACATGTCGACTCGATCCACTTTGTCGATGTGGATCCCCGTCAAGCCCAATGGTGCGGGGATGCGATTCGTTCGCAGGTTGATGATCTTCAGTTGGTGGGGTTCCAATTTACGGCTGACCTTGTCATTCTCCAACCCGTCAATGCGAATCCAAGGTTGAGCTCCGACGATTTCCAGATTCAACCCAGAGGTCCGGGCAGACGGCGACTCCGGAAACCATTCGACGCCGTCGAAGATGTCAAAAGTCTCCATTCTGAGATGCAGTGGCACACGTCCGCCGACGTAAAGGACTGCTGTCCCTTCGATGTCGCGAAGTTTTTTCGGTGTGTTGGAACGTGTGGATCGAACTGTCGAGAACTGCTGACCCAGTTTCTTTTGCTGCGCCATCCGATCATGGGTGTGCTGCAACAGACCAGGTGGCAATGCAATCGCGCGGTCTTGTTTGGTGTTCTTCTTTTTGGGAGGCTCGCCGTACATATCGTTGAAGATGTCATACAAGCTCGGCTGTTCCGACTCCATGAACACATCTGTTTCCACTGGACCAAAACTGCGAGCCTGGTCGGTCGCTGGAACCAGGGCTTCGCCATCATTCACACCGCTCCGTGCATTGGGATCGGACGATTGATTGCCACCGGAGGTCGGCATGAATCCCGGCAAGGCCGATGCAACCTGCGGCGCGGCGAGTGGGGTGAGACAAACCAGCACGATGAGGAACAGGGGAATGGTGAATAAGAACCGCCTCGGAAACCGATTCTGGCTTGAAGAGCCCGTCAAATGGGCTTGTAATGAATCCCAATAAAGCCCCATCAACCACCACACGCCACACAAGGCATAGACGATGACCAGACTTTGTACGAAGAGATCCCCCGTGATGCACGATGCGAAGACGATCAAGAAGAGGCTGATGACACTGCAGACGCGGTTGTAGGCCGGCAAGTATGAAAGGACCGCCAATCCGCAGGCGAGGTTTCGGAATCCCGCCAGAAGCAAGACCTCCAGCGGATTGCCGGTCTGCCAGACCCAATTCTGCAGGACTTCGACCAGCAAAGGCAATACCGCGATTCCGATCAGCAGGGGACTCGCGAGACGGCCGGGATGCAGTCCGTTCGCACCGAATTGTGAACAGCCCCGATACAGCCCCACCATCACGATCGCCAGAAGTCCAACCTTGACGGCCACGTGCCAGCGGGGTTGACCGCCACTATATTGGGCGGACTCCACGGTGATCAAAGCCACGATGGCCATCAACAGCGGCAGGATTTCGGCGCGGAGCGGCTTTGCGGACGACGATTTAGTGTTCATGGCAGAGTCTCCGCCATTTGCGCCGGAACTGGCCGGCGACGTCGTCCAGGGAATCAATCAAGACCCAATGGTGGGCGGGACACAACTTTACCACTTGCGGCAACGGTTGCGGCTGGAATGCGGATGTCTGCAGGACCACGCACCGTTGGCGTCCACAGGGATGATTGAGTCCCGGTTGTCGGGTTAACCGGAGATCCGTCGTGATGATGACTTCCAACACATCGTGATGTTTGCGCTGATGAGAACAAGTCGGCATGGGAAGCTCGGTGTTCAATCCATGATCCGGAAATCGAGCCAGCTCATCCAGGAATCGCTTCCACCCCGCGTCTCCATTGGGAATTCGAATTAATTTCGGCCCCAGATAACATTCCACCGCCGCATGTTGCTGGTGATAGATTTCCGCCACGCTAGCCGCGAGTCGGATCGTCCATTCCAGGGTACTTGATGCCCCCCGGCCAACATGCATCGCGGATTCGAGATCAACCACAATTCGCACACACGCCTGAGCCGCCGCCTGCCGTTCTAAAACAATCAGACGCCCATGCCGTGCGGTTTGCGCCCAGTGAACCCGGCGTAGCGGATCACCTTGACGAAATGTCCGAGTTCCCAGAAGGTCGCCACAATCTCCCACACGGTGCTCGCACAGAATGTCTTGCGAAGAGTTGTTTTCGACGGAGTCCAACAGGACATCGAGCGTGGCGGTTTGAGGCCACGCCAGCAATTGACTTGTCGTGTGAACCATACGGCCAGCACGCATCAATCCGAACGGAAACCCAGTGGTGATTTTCGGGACAGAAAAAGGATAGACGCCGCGGCTTTGAGGCGTGAATTCCCAATCAAATTCGATTGTTGACCAGCCGGAAACTCGAGCCAAAGCCATGGCGGTTTCACCTTTGAAGTGTGTCTGTTCCGAATTGGTATGTGGTATCAGTCCACCTTCGAGCGACAAACCCCAGATTGGCCACGGGCAACGATTGTGGATTCTCAATTGAACTCGCGCGGCTTGGCCTTCAGTGGTTCGGACTTGCAGGAATTTCAGTTCACTCCGCAAGCCCCGAACGGCAATCCAGGGCCAAAACCAACCGAGCGCCAATGTCACAAGAATCGCCGCAAACCCCACGAAAGCGATCGGTTGCACGAACAGGGCGCAGGCCAATGCCACCATTCCCGCGGCGAGCAAGGTCGCTTCAGGCCGCTTCAACCAGTAGACCCAGTAATTGGCCGCTGGGCAAAAGTCATAATGCAGAAGTGCGTGAATGACGCTTGCCCAAGTTCTCACTTCTGGTCTCGATATCCCTGGCATTACAGCTCTCCTCGCTCAACGGGCGGGCTCATCGTCGATGAAATATCTCGACCAACCAGACAGCCATTTGCAAGCAAATCATATTTGCAAACTGTGTGTAATACGGAGTGAAATGAAATTGCGTTGGACGATTTCTTATGGACTTTAACCGATGTGCGAAATTGAAAAGGTGTCGGCTGCTAGAATGGCTCAAACATGTTCTAATCCACGTTTGAGGACCATCAGCGTTGGCAATGCCGCCCCGAACGAACTTCGTGTGACCAAAAATGCGAGCGGCAATTGGACGGCATTCTCTAAAAACCCAAAAACAGGCAAACTGCTGTTTGATTGTGTAAATGCAAATGATATGCTAAAACATCGTGATGTCAAGTGCATTGAAGGGCCACCAGAGAACTGCAGATGTTGTCCGTCCTGAACACAGCGTCGCCTGAGCCGAACGAGCAATTGAACCAGTTACGTGACCGCCTCCGTTCCGCGGGAATGAGAGTCACCGCGCCTCGGGTGGCCGTGTTGCGATATCTGCTGACGATAAATCGTCCGATCACCCACAAGCAATTGGCCGATCAACTGGAACAAGAAATCCAGATAGACCGTGCCACGGTCTTCAGAAATCTGGTTTCACTCGCCAAGGTCGGCATTCTGAAACGTGTCGAATTGGGAGATCACGTCTGGCGTTTCGAACTCGTGACGACTACGGAATCCGCAGACACGCATCACAAGTCCTCGCACCCGCACTTGTTGTGCGTGCAATGTGGAAGCGTCTTATGTCTTCCGCCGGTCGGAACCGAATTCCGGACATTTGTGAGGAAAGTCGCATCCCTGATTGGAGAAGTTCACGAGATCGTGCTCAAGGGAAGCTGTCGCGAATGCCTGCTTAAGGGGCCTGCGCAGATCGAAACCGAAGATTCCGTTTCAGAATGACAACACGCACGAATCGACGACAGCTACAGAAATGCCTTACGGTGTTAAGCTACGGTGTCGCCGTTCCAACCTCTGTTTCTCGATCCAAGATTGCGAGTGCGACCTGGGGTTGCTGGAGTGTTGCATCCAATTCCGCTGCTCTTTGGAACTCGCGCCGGGCTGCGTCAGCTTTGCCCTGCTGTGCGAGAATCATCGCCAAATTGGAGTGTGCGGCCGCCTCGCCGATTGCCGGTTTAAAGGCCGCGAGACTTTCTTCTACACGCCCTTGGTATGCCAAAGCGAGACCCAGATTGATTCGAGCCCGCTCATGCTTCGGAGCGAGCGTGAGAGCTTTGTTCAGCTGGGTTTCCGCCAGAGACCATTCCTCTTGTTCGAGATGAAAGTAGCCGAAATCGTTCAGCAGATCAGCATCCTTGGGATGTTCTTTCAAAGCCAGTTGGAATTCGGTCAGGGCCTTTTGACGATTGTGCTGTCGGCCATAAAGGACTGCCAGATACCGTGAAATGCCAGTCACTTCCGGGTTCAATTCGCGAGCATGCTCGTACTCCGCGATCGCATCGGTTTCGTAACCATTTTTGGCCAGAGCTTTGGCCGTCGCAACGCAGGCATTCGAGGCCACAGCTGGACTCAGTTCGGCAGGTTTCGCGGAATCCTGGACGTCAAGCTGGCTGACCAGTTCTGAGCCAGCATGCGGCGCCATCGCACAGCCTGACACGGCCAGCAATCCCGCGACAAGCCATTTCGTTTGCGAATTGAACATCACCATGGAAAGTCGTCCTGATTCAATTGGAGGTGCCACACAAGAGTCTGACAGTATCTCATCGACGCGGCAGATCAATAGAGACCTCCGCCACCACCTCCACCACCGCCGCCTAGCCCACCACCTCCCGCACCACCTCCTCCGAGCCCCCCGTCGC
>JAQGHT010000500.1 GCA_028291565.1 Planctomycetaceae bacterium
TATGCATTGACTTGATGACGGCGATATCATCGACCACAGACCCGACGTTTGGCAGCAATTCGCTGACAAACGTCCCTGACTTGCCATGCTGTTTGAAGTCAAACAACGATGAAGCACACGGGAACGACTTTTGTCCCGAAGTCATCCCTGTAACACGCTGTCCCATGCGGATTGAAGCCGGCAGTTCTTGGCCATGATGCTGTTTCAGCTGCGGCTTATAGTCCAACAAATCGATGTGCGAGGGACCACCTGACATGACCAGATAGATCACACGTTTGGCTTTCGCCGGAAAATGTGTCGCAGTGAGTGCCCCCGGCACTTTCTCTGTTTGGCCAGCGAACAACTCTGGATTCATCAATGACGCCAGCGCAACTCCGCCAATTCCGGCGCCTGTGCGTCCCAGTAACTGCCGTCGAGTCATCCGCAACAGTTCGCGATTCATGTCATTCATTCTATTTCTCGTTGCGTTTTAAAATTTGCCTACCAACGGGACGGCGAAGAATTTGCGTGGACGACAAACTTCTTCAACTACGAATCTCGCAGAGCCTGGCAAGTCATCGGTAGGACAGGTTTTCAACCTGTCAGTGCTCAGGGTACGGACAGGTTGAAAACCTGTCCTACTTCAAACCTCACATCCCTGGAACGACGCTGCCGACAACTGCTTCCAGTTCTTTGATAGTGATCAGGACCTCGCTTCCAGCCGCAGCTTGCGTCCCTGCAATTCTTCTCGGAACGCGACATACTCGGGAGACGCCAAACCTCGAAACAGAACTTCTTCCAACCGCAACCCATCCAGCCGAAACAGAGCCTCGACATCGAGCCAGAATCCCGGAAACAGGAGACTTCGAAGCACCTTATCCGGCGGAATCTCACGCTCCCCCTCGGGCCAGGTGAACCATTTGATTTCGCAGTTTTCGACGCACACGACGATATATTCTTTGACTCCGACTTGCTGGTAGACGTCCTTCTTCTGGTGCAAATCGCGGAACACTGTGCTGTCGGCAATCTCGATGATCTGCTCAGGCGGTCCCTGTACGTAACCTCCATGCGGTTCAGTATTGCTTGAACTACCGCCCAGTCCGGGTTGCAACCGCAAGAAAACATCCGGTTCAGGTTCGTTCTGTTCATTCAAAATGACGGTAGCGCCCGCCCCGGCATGCACCCCCGGCGTCCGACGACTGTAGAGCATGGCTTGGGTGACGAGTTGACTCACATAATCATTATGCGGCAACTTCATTGCGGCGGCATTCATGGACACAACCCCCTGGATCAATTCAAAACGAATGCCCGCTGGGATCATTTCATATCGTCGATGAAATTCCGGTTGCGACATCCGATCGCCATCGCGCAATGGTGGCTGTTCGGCCTCCGCTTCATCAAGAGATTTCAATACGCTCGCCATAATGATATCGCTCCTCTTCACAACCGCGACAGTCGATCCGCTTCACGGCGCAACTTGATAAATCCCTTCAGATTCTTCTAGTTCTTGATAATTCAGATCCTCTTACGCGACTTCATTTGCTGGACAAATTCAGCGTGAGCAGGCGTCTTCAGGCCTGCCTGGCACGTCTTGATCATGGCCGTCACTTGCTCTTGAAACAACGCGTGCGAATCAATCCACAACCCCGAAAAAGCAACGCTCCGCAAGATGCCATCGGCGTCGATTGTCCGTTCGCCCTCCGGCCAGACGAACCAGCGAAACTCGGCGGGCTCAACACAAACAACCAGGTATTCCCGAACGCCCTGCTCGCGATAGATATCACGTTTTACGGTCAAATCGGCCTTGAGGCTGCTGTATGCAATTTCAATCACCAATTCGGGCGAGCCTGTGAGATAATCGGCGGCATCAATTTTAGACGAACCCTGATATTCATCCAGAATTCGTAAATGGAGATCGGGCTGCAGTTCATTACTTTCGTCCAGAATCAATGTTGAGTTTTGACCACCCACAATGCCTGGGGTATGCTCTTCATAATGCCCCAACACCAGGGTCATCAGATAACCATAGCGGCCATGTTGCCTGCGTTCCGCCGGGGTCATAGAAACAACACCGTTCAAGAGTTCGTACTGTAATCCGTCCGTACCCAATTCGTATCGCTGATGAAACTCCGGTTGCGAGAGCCGATCCCCATCGCGCAATGGTGGCAGTTCGGCTTCGGGAGTGAGGTTCAAGACACTTGCCATCGCGAACCCTTTCTGGATCATTACTGTTTCGTCACGGTTTCATCCAGGTTCAACAACACGCTCGAAAGTGTGGCCCAGGTTGCCAGTTCTGCCACATTTAACTGCTCATTCCGTTTGGATTCGCCGACGTACAGCAGTTTCAGGGCCGCGGCTTCGTCTTTGGTGAATCGCTCCAGTTGTTTGGCATGCAGGGTTGTGAGGACCGTGACTTCTCGTGGTTTTGGAGGCCGCCCCAGGACTGTGCGAAAGGCGAATGTGATCCGATCTGCTAAAGTTGCCCCTCCTTCGGACAAGATCCGCTCCGCGAGCTTTCTTGAGGCTTCGACATAGGTCGGATCGTTCAACAGAACCAGGGCCTGCAAGGGCGTGTTCGTACGAGCTCGGCGCACGGTACAAGTTTCTCGATCAGGGGCGTCAAAAGTCATTAACGAGGGTGGCGGACAGGTCCGTTTCCAGAACGTGTACATGGTCCGCCGATACAGATCGGGACCGTGACTTTGCGTATATTCCTGAGCCGTCCAGTTCTTGCCGTCGGCGCGCGACATCAGTTCTTCCCATAGTCCGGCGGGTTGATAGGGCGAGACACTCGGCCCGCCCACGCGACGGTCCAGCAGGCCGCTCACGAATAAGGCCTGATCGCGAATCATTTCGACTTGCAAACGATGCCGGGGTCCGCGGGCTAACAGACGATTCTCGGGATCTTTCTCAAGGAGTTCGCGTGTCACAGACGACTGCTGCCGGTAAGTCGACGAGAGGAGCATTGTCTTCAATAGTTGTCGTACGTTCCAGCCTCGTTTCTCACCCGTTTCTGGAAACATGAATTCGCTGGCCAGCCAGTCCAGCAGTTCCGGATGCGACGGCTGATCGCCTTGCGATCCGAAGTCTTCGGCCGTCTTGACCAGACCGGTTCCAAATACCAATTGCCAGTAACGATTGACGGTGACACGTGACATCAGGGGGTGTTCTGGCGAGACAAGCCATTGGGCCAGACCGAGTCGATTCGACGCAGCTCCTTCGGGTAATTTGGGTAGTGCGGCGGGCACGCCTGGAGTGACCTTATCGCCTTTCTTGTCGTATTGACCACGTATGAGGATGAATGTATCCCGCGGTTGCTGCATTTCGGACATCACCATCGCGGTCGGAAACGCCTTTTCGATCTCCCGCACCTTGGCCTCTAATTCAGCGATGGCTGGTCGCAAAAATCGCCCCGGTTGCGAGATATTCCGGTCAAAATACGTGCGTAGCGCGAGTTGTTCATCAGCCG
>JAQGHT010001070.1 GCA_028291565.1 Planctomycetaceae bacterium
TACTGCTTCTGCTGTTTCTGGCCACTTCGGTAACGTTTGTCGAGCTTTTGAACCTGGACCCGGCCAGAGGAAAACCTCTGATGGCTTTGGGGTTTGGCCTGGCAGTGCTGGTGACCGAAGGATTACTGCTCGGCTTGGGAATTCGGCTGCGAACTCTTTTCCGTGGTCCCTATTATCTCTGGCTGGCGCTGCTGTACTTTTTCCCATTGTGGGTTTCACCCGAAGTCACCGGACTCTCCGCAGCCGCCACCAGTTGGCGGCTTTTGGCGTTTCCAGTTTCCGCCAGCGTGCTGACATTGGCACTGTTGCCAGCAGTTCGCCGTGGTGCCGAATATTGTCAGGAAAATGGAACTCCCTGGTCGTGGCCTCTTTTTCCCTGGACACTTTTTGGCTTCATGGGTCTGGCAACCCTGTTTCGGACTTACGCCCTGACGATCTCATTCCTGCCTTCCGACGGAATGCTGACGGCCTTTCAGCCCTATTTTCTCGTCCCTTTCCTGTTGGCCGTGCTGGTACTGCTGTTGGAGATTGGACTGATTGAACGCTCCAAGGTGCTGATAAACATTGCACTTGGAGCGACACCCGGATTGCTGTGGCTGGCATTGCCAGGAATCTACACCGATGGTCCGGCAGCAGAATTTCTGACCGATTTCACGTCCCACCTGGGTTCGCCCTTGTGGTTGACGTGCCTGGGTGTGGTGGGCTTCCACGCGTGGGCCATGCTTCGAGGAGTCAAGGTTGCCCGCTGGTATTTGTTGGGGGCCTTGCTGCTGGCTGTGCGAATCAGTCCGGCGACGGTCGATCCTCGCCACTTGGCTCCAGCTCATTCCTGGCCATTGATCATCGCCGCCACATTGGAAATTGTGCGAGGTTTGAATCGACGTCATCCGCTGATGCTACTGGCGGGGGGCTTTTTCCTCTCATTGGCGCTCAGTGCATTTCTCTGGGACTCACCGTGGTTTGTTTATCGGCGAATCATTCCGTTTCACGTCGCAATGCTGAGTATCCTTATCGTTGGTTGTACGTTCCGCGGTTTTTATTCGCGGGTCTTGCGAATCATTGGCGCCGTGCTGTTGCCGGCAAGCGCGGCTGCCGCTGTGTTTTTAGCTCAAGAGTCGCTCTGGCAGCATTGGGGTTGGTCCACCTACTTGGTGGGTTTGGTTGCGACAACGGCTTTGTGTTGGCTCGCCTCGCGAGACATTGCTTTTCTGTGTTCGTTAATGGGCATGCTATTGACGGTTTGCCTGGGTGGGATCTACTCGGCGTGCGTGTGGCTGGCACGTCAATTGGGTGTGAAAGTCCTGATCCCACTGATGGTAGGCATTGGCAGTTTCGTGCTGGGAACTGTGATCAGCATTTCCAAGGGGATACTGAGGCGACAGCCTGCGAACGTGGAACTGCAGCCTCAAGCGCCTGAGAACGGAAATCCGTTTGGTGAAGGATAGAGCACATTAAAGCCGGGCAGATTTAGAGAATCGCGAATTTCCCTGTAGCCAATCTCGTGAGAGATTGGGACGGTAGACTCCGTTTTTGGTCCGAGGCCCAAGCTTTGGCGACCTTGGCGACATAGAAATCGGCCTCCCGAAATCCCTTATGACATAGGGCAAATGCGTAGCAACTTGACGCCGTCCTCTGACAAGTGTCAGATAAGCGCTTGGGAGATATGATGAGTCTCTCGAATTTGATTGTGTTTAGACTCATTTTCAATACCGGCGGCGTCTGCCTGCGATTTGAACCTTTTCGAGGGCAATTGTGACTGATCAAATACTGTCAAAGCCAAGTCAGTTCCGGCAGGCTTACTTCTCGATCTTTTGTACCATTGTGTGTTTGGGCTGCAGTGCCGTCGCGGACGAAGGCAAGGCAGAGAAAACCGACACGAAAACAGAATCTAAGAGCGAAAAACTTTCGCAGACGAAAGCGGAAACTCCTGCAGTTCCGGCGCCATCTGGTACAGGAGAAGACTGGCCGCAATTCCTGGGACTTCGCGACAACGGGGTTTCTGGTGAAACAGACCTCTTGAAGTCCTGGCCGGAAAAAGGCCCGCCGATCTTATGGCAGAAATCGATCGGTACTGGTTACAGTGCGCCTTCGGTGCGAGGCAATCAACTGGTGTTGCATCACCGCGTCCGGAATGAAGAAATCATCCAATGCTTTACGGCGGATACTGGCACTCCCGTATGGGATTTTGCCTACGAAAGCTTGTTTTCTGATCCGTATGGCTACAACAACGGCCCTCGCTGCAGTCCATTGCTGACGGAAACCCGCTGCTACACCTTCGGAGCGGGCGGCAAACTCGTGTGTCTCGATCTGAAAACGGGAAAAGAGATCTGGATTCGTGACACTTCTGAGGACTGGAAGGTGCCTGACTCATTTTTTGGTGTCGGTAGTACTCCTGTCCTGTTCGGTAAGCTGCTGCTGGTCATGGTAGGCGGGCAGCCGAATTCCGGCGTCGTGGCGTTTGACGCCGAGACTGGCAAGACCGTTTGGGAAAATGTCGGCAAGAAGCTCTGGGAAGCTCCCGATGACAACTTCCAGATGGACGATAAGTTGGCAAGTTATTCTTCGCTGCTCGTAGCCAAGTTTCACGGCCAAGATCATTTATTGTCCCTGATGCGCGACGGACTGGTGTCGCTCAATCCTGCGGACGGTAAAGTCCGCTTCAGCTACTTTTTCAGGTCTCGATCCTTCGAATCCGTTAATGCGGCTCGGCCAGTGGTGATTGGTGATCAGATTCTGCTGTCGGCCGCGTATCAGTCAGGAGCAGTTTTGCTGCAAGTAAATCCCAAAGGGGACGACGTCAAAGAGATCTGGAAGACGAAGAATCTGCAGACCCACTGGTCCACGACGATTCATTTGAACGGGTTTCTCTACGGGTTCAGCGGGCGACACGAGAACGAAGCCAGATTTCGATGCATTGATCTAAAAAAGGGTGATATCGTTTGGGAAACGGATGGTCTGCCGGCCGAAGCTCCAACTGGACCGGACAATATCGATGAAAGTGCGGCCAAGTTTTACGGCCGCGGCTCGGCCATTCTCGCTGACGGAAAATTCATTGTTCTGGGTGAGCGTGGCGTACTGGCCCTGGTCGAGGCCAATCCGAAAGAATTCAAAGAGATCTCTCGATTCAAATATCCGCGAATTAAATACCCCAGCTGGGCTGCTCCAGTCCTGTCCAGGCAGAAGCTGTATTTGCGATGCGAGGATTATCTGGCCTGCATCGATTTAGGTCCGCCCGGCAAGGCGAAAGTCGACCAACCTAAAAAGTAGTAGCCTGACGAGCTGTTCCAGCCATCCCGAGCGCGACACGCCACTGCGACATCGGCAATGCAATTATGATTGCCTGGCGGCAAAGAATCTCATACTCTCCCGGCGTTGAGCCCCTGTTTCACATCGTCCACCATTTTCGCGGAGTCTGTTGATGCCCAAGGTTGCCTGTACCGCTTTGAGTACTGACGAAGGTCCCCATCTCGAGATATTCACCAAGGCCGGTTTTGAAGTTTCATTCCCGCCACCGGGAGTCAACTGCTTTAACGAAGATCACCTCATCACTGTGCTCCAAGATTGCGATGCCGTGGTCGCCGGCTCAGAGCCTTACACTCGGCGTGTGATTTCGTCACTCCCGAAGCTGCGCGTGATTGCTCGGCGTGGCGTGGGATTTGACGCAGTCGATTTGGCTGCCGCTGACGATCACAACATCGCCGTCGCGACCACTCCTGGCGTCCTGGATGAATCAGTTGCCGAACACACGATTGCGATGTTACTGGCGTGTGCTCGTGGATTTCCCAGTCTGGACCGGCAGGTTCGTGAAGGTCGCTGGTTGAGAGCGGTCTATCCCCGTGCGGCAGGCAAGACGTTGGGCATCGTGGGATTGGGCCGCATTGGCCAGGCGGTCGTCCCAAAAGCACAAGGGATTGGCATGCAAGTCATTGCTTATGACCCGTTCCCGAATCACGAATTCGCCAAGAAACACAATGTGGAATTCACGACTCTGGATGACTTGCTGGCCCGCAGTGAGTTTGTGTCGCTGCATTTGGCGATGTCACCCGAGAGTTTCAATCTGATCAACAAAAACACGCTGGCCAAGATGCAGCGGGGCGCCATCCTGATCAATACCGGCCGCGGGCAGCTCATCAACGAAGACGATTTGTGCGAAGCGTTGAAGAGCGGTCAGTTGGCCGCTGCGGGACTCGATGTGTTTCAGAAGGAGCCGTTGCCCTTGACGAGCCCACTGCTGCAGCTGGACAACGTCCTGTTGAGCGGCCACATTGCAGGATTGGACAAAGAGAGCAACTATGACATCGCAGCTCGGTTCGCGGAAACGATCCTGACGCTCTACCGAGGCGGTTGGCCCGCCGAGTGCATCCGGAACCTGAAGGGCCGTGCGAACTGGAAGTTTTAGTAATCGGATCAACCCAGGCCTATGTTCCAGATTCTTCTACTTCTTCCGACACCAAAAGACAGTCAAAAAACACCAGCTGGGCCAGGCGACGGTTGCGTTGAGAATGCGATGCCACCACAACATGCCAGCGGGATTGGCCAGTGTCAACAACGAAGAAATCGGAAAGGTCGGAAATAGGCCTCGGATCCGTTCAAGTGCGAAGTGTTGCGAGAAGAGTTTGCGATATTCGGCGAATGGCCGGTCTCCCGGATGCCGTTCGATTTGAGACGTTCGCAACAAGCGACCCGTGAACAAGAATGAAAGACGGCTCGAGAAATGAGCCAGATTCGGAACCGTCACCAGGAATTGGCCTTGTGGAACAAGAATTCGTTCGATTTCACGAGCCGCCAGTTCCTGGTCCGCGAAATTGAGATGTTCAATGACATCCAGTGCCAGCACCACATCGAATGAACCAGCCGCAAAGGGAAGTTGTGTGATATCCGCCCGACGCACGGCATCGGATTCATAGTGCAGATCAACTCCCGTAATATTCGTTCCCCGCTGACGATATTCTTCAACGAGCAGGCCTTCGCCGCATCCAACATCGAGCACCCGCGCGTCTGGCGGTAGCGCATCCAGAAAGCGGCGGACAAGACGCATCTTTTCAATATAGAGGGGATAATACGACCACTTCGGATCCAGATTCCGGTGATAGTCGCCGCGCGAGGCATACTCGCCGTGTCGTTCTGACATCCCGGAAATCCCGTCATCCATAAACCCAAAACGCCTCGCCATGATGGCGTTTTCATCATCTGGCGCCTACCGCACCGTGCGTCCGGGGTCGGACGACAGCTGAAGCGGCGGTTCAACGCGAAATAGCGTTGCCCGGTCTTCCCTTGGAAGAATCGTCATGTCCCCGAGTGGGGTCAAATTCCAATGCGTTTTCTCGGTAATCAACTCTTTGAAATAATCTGGTGCGATCACATAACGCGGGTGTGATTCAATCAGGTGCTCGGGGTCGGGCAGTCTGTCGTGTTGATTGAGTTCGTACGCAATCAGTGGATGAGCATAGAACACGACGACCTTGTCTTCAGGGGGAACCTGACACTTAACGTGCTCGACAAATGCCAGAACTTGATCGTAGTCAGCGCGACCGCTGCGGTGCAGCCAATGATGATAAACTCCATGCAGGCAAATCAGCCCGGCGGCGACCACCGCGAACGAAACGCGTTGTCGCTTCAAAAAACACCAGCCGGCACCCGCTCCACAAATGAAGGCTCCGGCAATCATCGCACTGACATTGGATTGTTGAGTCCAGGGAAAAAGCACCGGTGAAGCGACCAGGATCGCACTCAATGGATACATCAGCCAAAAAGCTTCCGTGGTGACGACCGGTTCGACCAGATACCTTAAGCCCAACCCCGCGAGCAGGAAGACGGCGGGATACACGGGAAACAAATGATCGTGCCGTTTTACTGGAATCAAGCTGAAGACCAGGAAAAACAGCACAAACCACAGCAGAATGAACTGCGCATTCCGCCGTTCGAGTCGCCGTCGAGACATCCAGTACCCGATGCCTGCCAGGAATGGCCACGGAGCGATACGGGTCACCAGATGACCCAGATAATAGAAAAATGAACGAGCCTTTTCGGGATCAGTCATCCGTTGCCCGAGTTGCCAGTGAATTGCAGTATGTTCGAAACGAGGCAGTTGCCAGGCGGCCGCCAGCCAGGTACCGCAGATCGCCAAACAAAGCAGCATTCCGGGTAGCAGCCGTTTCCATCCCAATCGGCTGCGTAATGCGTCGTGATGCCAGCCCCAGGCGAT
>JAQGHT010001071.1 GCA_028291565.1 Planctomycetaceae bacterium
CCGGGCACGATTCCTGGACCAAGACATACGACAATCCCGAGCTCTATAAATGGCTCATGGAGCAGAAACTGTCAGATCAGCAACCCAAGAAATAGGACCCTGCACCACCCGCCTGTGAGATGCTGCAGTTTCGTCGTAGCATAAGCCGCTGGCTTGTGCGGAATGGGACTTATGGGACGCATGAGACTTATGGGACTTAAGAATCTCATAAGTCACATTAGTCCTATAAGTCCCATACAATCGCGGTAAGCGCGGCCATTGATCTAAAATTCGGCGGCGTTGGTCCGCTGAAATGGATCCTCCCGGGTTCAGGCAAGCATGGATTCCAGCACTCGAGCAAATGCGCCATAGGTCCCACCATCAAACAGGACCATCCGCACCAATTTGGGCTGCTGCCGCGATAAGAGGAAATCTCGAATCGTGCCTAATGCAAGTTCCGCGGCCAGATCTTTCGGATAGCGATAGACGCCAGTGCTGATCGCCGGGAAGGCAATACTTTCACAGTGATGTTCCACGGCCAGGTCCAAACAAGTCCGATAGGCCGACACGAGTTGTTCTGATTCTTGCGACTGGCCACCTCGCCAGATTGGCCCGACGGCGTGGAAGACAAACTTGGCGGTCAGTTTTCCAGCACCGGTCGGAACCGCGCTGCCTGTCGGACAACCGTCCGGATACTTCTGATCTGTTTCCTGCATCAGTGAAGGACCTGCGGCTGCGTGGAGCGCACCGTCCACGCCACCTCCACCGGCAAGACGATCGTTGGCCGCGTTCACAATCGCGTCCACCTGCTGTTTGGCAATATCTCCCTGAGCCAGTTCCAATCGACACGAGCCAAGCAGCGCAAACATCGTTTTCTCTTTCCGAATTCCATGATGATCGTGGCATGATCAGGGACGCGGCGCCACTTCTGACAAAACGTTAAGCACCGATTCTGTCGCATGAGGCTGTGCCATTCCAATCATTGCCTGGGACATCCCAGTCAACACCTGCGGCGCTTCCATGATACGCTGGATCTGCGCCAGCAGCACTTGCCCGGTCGCTTCGGGGGAATTTCCCTGAAGCGAAATCGCGGCCGCTCCCGCCGATTCAAAGCCCCGCGCGTTATGCCACTGATGGTTGTCAGCGGCTAATGGATAGGGAACCAGCACGGCGGGCAACCCTGCACAAGCCAATTCCGCTAGCGTGGTGGCGCCGGCTCTCGAGATGACCAACGTGGCCGCTCGATAACGCTCCGCCATATCGGGCAAGAACGCTGAAACTTCGGCTTCAATCCGCAGTTGTCGATACCGCTCCTGAACGAGAGACAGTTGGGCAATTCCAGTCTGATGCACAATTCTCCAACCGACAAACAACTGCGGTTGAGCTTGCAGCAGCCACACAATCGCCTCATTCAAAGGCTGAGCCCCCTGACTCCCGCCGAGAATCAATAATGACGATGGAGCTGTCGACTCAAATGACCTGTTAATCCGCTGTGGCAATTTCGAGATTTCAACTCGCACGGGATTTCCCGTCAGTCGAGTCTTCACCCTCCGGGAAAAATACGCTGCACTCTCCACATACGACAGGCAGACGACATTCGCCCAATGGCTTAACCAGCGCGTGCTTCGCCCAGGGATACTATTTTGCTCGAGCAATAAGGTCGGTACGCGTTGACGATGTGCTGCGAGAACGATTGGGGCACTGGCAAATCCGCCTAATCCAATGACCGCAGTTGGGCGTTCTCGCTTGATCAGACCTACCGCGGTGCGATAGGCCCGCCAATTTCGCCGGAAAAACGCGACTGGATTTTGCCGCAAGCGTGTTAAAGGTTCAGAAGTCAGCCCGAGATGTTCAAACCCATGCCGCCCCACAAGGTCATGCTCAATCGATCGTTCCGAACCGATGAATACAACTCGCGATTGTGGTGCTCGCTTAACAATCTCCGCCGCCACAGCCAACCCAGGAAAAAGATGTCCCCCGGTTCCCCCTCCGGCGAAATAGTAGAGTGGAGAGGTCATACGGTCAGAACGTCGCGCTTTTGATGAAACGGAAATGGTCCAGACCGAGAAGTGTCACATCGAATCAACTGGACATCGCCTAATCATTTTCGCTGTTGAGTGCAGTGTGAGCAAGGACGTTGTCGCTGAATTGGGGTCGGGTCTTCAAATTTCACATTTGACCGGGGGTGCCCGCAATCAAGGATGTCTCGTTCTAATCAACGTCGCTGATTTTTCCCAACGTTTTTCGCTGGCCAAATCTGAAATTTGAACACCCGAGCCCGGCATCGTCCTGAAAACACAAAAAAGCCCGGGACGCATTAGTTTGCATCCCGGGCCAAAATCTTGTGTCGAAACCGTATAACCTTACTAACGACTAAACCAGCTCTTCAATCGGACGCCCTTCGTTTAAAATCGGCAGCGGCCGACGACCTTGGTCATAGAAGACCGATTGATAGTCGATACCCAGCGTGTGGTACATCGTCGACAGCAGGCAGCCTGGCGACGCCGCTCTTGTAGCCGGATACTCGGCGCGAGCATCCGTTGTACCGATGGTTTGCCCCATGCGGAGCCCACCACCGGCGTAGAGCACAGACATCGCACCGGGCCAGTGGTCTCGTCCCGCGCCGCCGTTGATTCTCGGAGTCCGGCCGAACTCGCCAAACGTCATCACTAGGACTTGATCGTGCATGCCCCGATCATGCAAATCCTTGACCAGCGTCGCCACGGCTCGGTCATATTTTGGCAACAGGTTGTTTTTCAGCTGCGAGAAATTATCGCCATGAGTATCCCAACCGCCACCCGCCTGGATCGTCACGTAACTCACGCCGGACTCAACCAGTCGCCGAGCCAACAGGCAGCTTTGGCCGAGATCGTTCCGGCCATATTGGTCACGGAGCTTGGGATCTTCTGACTGAATGTTGAAGGCTTTCATGGCTCGGTCGCTGGTAATCATTTCCATCGCATCGCGATAGAATTTGTCTAAACCAACGAGATCTCCCTTGGTGTCCACATCGCGACGAATATTGTCGACCTCGGCCAACAAGCCACGCCGACGGTCAAGTCGTTCTTCGGTCACGCGCCCCGGCATCTTGAGATTGCGGACCTTAAAGCCTTCGCTATTGGGATCATCATCCGGAGCAAACGGGTTATACGAGGCCCCCAGGTAGGCGGCATTTCCCAAACCCAGACGGCGCGGCAGATTCACATATGCCGGCATCCCCGCGGCATTCGGCCCCTGCATTCGCGAGACGACAGAGCCGCAGGCGGGATAGATATTGTCGTTGACTTCGATCGTGGGCTGATATCCGGTTAACATCCACTGCGAGCCCATGCCGTGTCCGGCATTGGTATGCGTCCCTGACCGCACGACCGCCAACTTATCAAAAATTGCGGCTTGATGCGGCAGATGCTCGCTGATCCGGATACCCGCGACGTTGGTGTCAATTTCCTTGAATTCACCACGAAATTCCGCAGGTGCATGCGGCTTCAAGTCGTACATATCGATATGGCTGGGTCCACCCGCCAGCCAGACTTGAATCACCGCTTTACGACGTGCCGGTTGACCCGACTCAGCCGCCGAAGCATCCGTTCGCAGTTGATCCGCGAGAGTCAAGCCGCCTGCCGCCAATGCTCCGACGCGCAGAAAATTCCGCCGTGAAACACCATCGCAGTTGCGAATCCATTTTCCAAAAAAATCGAGCATTGCAAGCCTCAAATTGAATTGCCAGCTGCCTTCGACTGTCGCAAATCTCGCTGGAGATCGGGGAAGTCGACTTTGTTTCTGTCGTCTGCATCCAAGGTCTCACGACCTCGGCTACAAGCGTAGCTAATCTCGTGAGAAATTGGACCAACCGACTCCGTCACATCACCAATACCCAAGGTCTCACGACCTCGGCCACGACGCACATGATCTCACGTCGCTTTTAATGATTGAACATGAACTCTTTCGAATTCAACAAGGACCACAAAACATCTTCCAGCGCCTGCTGCCGTTCAGCCTTATGCTGGATCAAAAATCCAGTCGTCTTCGTAAGTTCGTTCGGCAACGCAGCACGCCCGAGCGTCGCCAAGTATAACTCCTCAATGCATTCCGCGTCCGTCTTTTTGTCCTTAATCAGCACGGCAACCCGGCCGTTTCCATCACCAATCTTGTTTTCCACTTCGTCAGAATTGGCCAGTAGCAGGACTTGCCCCAGAGTCGCGTTCGACGATCGCTCGCACTCGCACCCGGTCACGCGCCGTGGCCGGTCGAAGGTGTCCAGGAAATACGAGCCAAACCCTTCGTGCGGCAGGTCAATCGCACGCGAAGTCGAAGCCATGTTGTCGAATCGTGAACGGCTTCCGGTCGCTTGCCCGACCGCATCATGAAACACTTCGGAAACCAATCGCCGGGCATAGAATCGAGCATAATTCTGCTGATCGTATTTGTTTCCGTCTGTCGGCAATGAATCCAGCTGATAAGTGCGGCTGGTGACGATCTGTCGAATCATGTGCCGCATGTCAAACTTATGATCGATGAAATCCTTGGCCAGAGCATCCAGCAATTCCGGGTTGGAAGGTGGATTCGTCTCGCGCATGTCGTCGATCTGGTCGACCAGTCCCTT
>JAQGHT010001098.1 GCA_028291565.1 Planctomycetaceae bacterium
TTGATGGACCTCCCTGAACCGTCTGCGCGGGGGTACCTGACGCGGGCGTTGCATGAATAGAACTGGCCGCTCCGCCTGGAGTTTCGTCAGCCGAGGACCAGAGCGGTGCCAGGCAAGCGGGCACCAGCATCCAGCGATACCATTTTCGATGTCGGCGGAACAGCATCACATCCCCTCTCACAGCTTGTGCCTGGGCGATCCGCTTGAGGATCCAATGATCCCCCAAAACTGCGGTTCACTTGAGTGGTCGCACCATGCATTCCCTGTGCGGGGAAGACTTCAAGCCGCTGCGCTCGGCTGCGAGACTTCCCGGCATCTCGGTTTGTGTCCCAGAGGCACAAGCTTGCCAGAAGTATGGCTTGAGATGTCCGTCAGTACGAACGATAAGCAAATGCTGTGCGCAAGTTTTCCAGGATTCCCGCCTGTCCCGAGGATTAGCGAAAGTTTGCCGCCTGAGGGGAATTCGGGGAAGTTGTTGTGGATGGGATGGAATTGTTTGCGCAAGTGTTACAGTTGAGTGTCGTGTTGAGTGTAAATGTATCAGTCCCGTCAGGGACGGACGACAATAGCGCGCCAATTCAGCGACTGTTCGGCATTGTCGTGGCATAAGCCTCTGGCTTGTGCGGAATGGGGCTCATGGGACATATGGGAGTCATAAGTCTCATCGGTCCCATGAGTCCCATTCAATCGTCGTACGTGGTGTCTGGGCGGAACGGATTGAGTGACAGGCACAATGTGATTTGCCGCAAAAGTATTAGTCCCGTCAGGGACGGACGAAAATAGCCCACCGATTCATCGGTGGGACACCGATTTTAGGAAATGAAAAGTCCCGCCAGGGACGACAGAAAAGGGGTTACAACACGCGTTGTTTCCATACAACATACGTTCGCGCTGGCGTGCCGCTTTCGCCGGATAGGGCTGATTTTAGGATGCGATTTATGACCTTCGGATCGGGAACTATCGCACGCCGTCGAAACGACAAGCATAACGGTATCAATCGAGCATCCAATCTTCGAATTCAATTCCGTGCCGCTTCAGAATTGCCCTAAGCTCTTCTTTAAACGTTTTCTTGATGTGATGTTCGAATTGGTTTTCGATGTAGGCGATCGTGTTATCAATACCAGATATGCTGATGCTGAAAGCGCCGTATCCCTCCTGCCACTCGAATGTGCTAAGAGTTGGAAATGTCTCATGCACCCATTTTGACGAATTTCCTTTGACAAGTTGCACAGCCTTGGCGATCGAAAGCGTTGACGGTACTGATAATAAGATGTGAATATGGTCCGCTACACGGCCGACCATCAAGGCTCTCATTTTGTGATCACGCGCGATGCCGCCAATATATGGCCAGAGACGTGCTTGTAAATCAGGGGTAATCAGTGGTTTGCGGTCTTTCGTCGAAAAAACGACGTGTATCAGACAGCTTATAAACGAGTGCATGATTTCCGTTCCATTTTCCTGAAAACGAGCTTGATAGATTTGAAATGCTCTGTCGTCCCTGGCGGGACTTTTTAGTCTAATCCGATCTTTGCCCCACCGATAAATCGGTGGGCTATTTTCGTTCGTCCCTGACGGGACTGAGAACATTCTCCGGTGAGTCGGCCTGATCTGGTTGATTGTTCGAGTCAGATGGGTAATCCCAATTGCTTTGTATGAGCAAAGTTTTACTTTTGACGAATTCGATAATCAAAATTACCATCCGGCAGAGCCAGCGCATTCGCGAAATCGCCCCTCGCGCAAACAAAAAAGCCGCTCTCCGAGCGGCTTTCAATTCCGAATTTGTTCGTTCGACCCAACCGATTATTGCTGCGCCGTTTGAACTTGTTTCCTGAGCACTTCCAATCCCTTTTGCAGGTCCAGGTCGTCTTCGATATTGACGTCGGTCGGAGCCCGGAAATAGGTTCGGTGCGGACTGGACTCCTCAACAGTAATGTTGGGCGCGACGCCGATCTTCCCCAGGGTTTCTCCACGCGGTGAATAAAACTTGGCGGTTGTCAGCCGGAGACCGGCACCATTGTTGAGTGTGAAGATGCTTTGAACCGACCACTTGCCATAAGTTTTGCGGCCGACAATCACGCCTCGCCGGTGGTCACGAACGGCACCCGCAACAATTTCACTGGCGCTGGCACTGTCCCCATCGACCAGCAGAACCAGTGGAGTGTTGATGGTCCCCGTGCGATGCGCCGAGTAGGTCCAGTTCTGGTCCGAAGTCCGGCCCTTGGTCGAGACCAGAGTTCCATCGGAAATAAAATGGTCGAGAACTTCCACAGCCGCAGTGAGCAGGCCACCGGGATTGCCTCGCAGGTCCCAAATCAAGGCTTTCATACCTTTCGCTTGTAAAGATTGCAAAGCGGCACCCATTTCTTCATTCGACGTGTTTTGGAAGCCGGTCATTTTGATGTAGCCAATTCCGCGGGGTTGATCGATGATCTTGACGATCGGAATGGACTTCACATGGACTGGTCGCCGAGCGAATGTCCGGTCACGGATTTTCAATTCTTTGTTTTCGATCTCCAGACGCACTCGAGTACCGGGCAACCCTTGCAGCATGTTGGCGGCTTCATCGGTGGTCATCAAACGGCAGCTCGTTCCGTCGATTCCGACAATGTGTTCGCCGGAGTACAGGCCACCTTCCGCGGCGGGACTTTCGGGCAAGACATTCACCAACAGCAGACCCTTGCCGGACTCGGCTTTCATTTCGATTCCCAAGCCGACGAATTGTCCCTTGATGTTACCTTGCAGGTCGGTTAGACGAGTTGGCGTCAGATAGCTGGAATAGTCATCCAATGAGTTACAGCCGCCAAACAAGTATTCCATCACGACGGCGCCGGATTGGAGACCCAATTCGGCTTCGGCAAGATCACAGACTTCGTTGATCACGCGAAAGGTGGCCCGACGGTCTTCGATGGGCTTATTCCAGTAACGATCTTTCAACACCGTACGAACTTTTTGTACGTTTTGCGGAGAGATCCCCGGTAAATTCGTTTTCAAAAACTTGGGATTCGACAGCGCCAGGAACAGACTCTCGGTGCCGTGCGCGACGTAGTGCATTTCGGGAAGAGCTTCGACATAGTTCCGCTGAATATTCGTCAGAACTTCATTGACGATCTGCAGAGCACTGGCCCGGCTCAAGGGCAGCATTTGACGCAAGAAACTGCTGTCGGAATAACGGCGGTCGATGGCAAAGTGATACTTCGAGCGTCTCAGTCCGAACTTCAGGTCCTGGCTCTCAGGAAACTGTTTCAGTTCTTTCTCGTAGAACTCGATTGCGTCCAGCCACTGTCGGGACTTTTCCAGTTGGACGCCCTTGGCAATGACTTGATCCGAAACGCCGCTGATCGTTCGCAGCGAACCGGGGCCGGC
>JAQGHT010001099.1 GCA_028291565.1 Planctomycetaceae bacterium
TCCGGAACTCCATCAATTGCACCTGGAATCGCCAGTTGCGAATAAGTCGTCCGATCTTCATCCAGGTCGAGCAGAACCCGGAAACCCGCTGCGATATCCCGGTTTGACGCACTCCAGCGACGCTCAAGGCTGGATTTTTACAGCTCAAGATGTGTTTCAAAAAGACGCCCTGCTCGATTTATTAGGCGGAGGATTCTCCATCCGTCGCATCAAAGGCGTCTTCCAGGTTGAAGATGACTGGATCGTCTTCAATCGAGTGGGCTGGGAAATGTCCGTCCAGCAAACGGCCTATCGTCGCGACAGTCGTCTGGAGGTCATTTTGGATCATACTTCACGACGCTGGAATGAATTGGATGCTGAGCTGTTGCGTTGCCTGGTGAAGTAGTTCCGGGATGTCATCTGGAATTGGAATAGCTTCAATCCGCCGTTATCGTCCAGAACGGAAATCGCTTGTCACAAGCAAGAATTGATTTTGCAGCTTGTTCCTGCGCGATCAAAATGTGATTATGGACACTGTTCCGGTTTGCGAGGCAATCGGTGGGAAGCCCAGCCCCCTTTGGGTATCTGAAGTCGTCAGACTTCGTGCGATTCTGGCCAGTCGCCCGAAGTCTCACGATTTCAGCGACGAGGAAGAAGCCAGCGACTTGGCTTTAGTTCGGGTACGATCTTGGTGCAAGAAATGTCTATTCCGCTCCCTGCTGGCAAATCTCATCTTCAACGACCAATCCAGAATTCCATGGTCATTCTGGGAATCTCGTTCCAGTTGCTGTTCCATTCCGTGAACCCAGCAATTTCTCAAGAGATCCCAAAAGGCGCGACTCAAGCTTCAGCCAAGTTGACAACTCAACAATCGCCGGCAATGGACAAACAAGTTGCCCGTCAATACAGGGGATCTGAACGCTGCGACCAATGTCATTTCAACCCGAGTCCTCGTGTCTTCACTGATTTCGTCATGTTGACAGAGGCCCGTCAATTCCTGGAACGCGACAAACATTCGCAGGCGGCCCAATTACTCAATGGACCGCGGGCGAAGCAGATTGGAATGTTATTAAAGCTGCCGAATGTCGCGGAAGATCAGCAGTGCTTGAGCTGTCACGCCAATTGGAAAAAAGGAAATGAACGACCTCCAGAATGGAAGAAAGGAGTCAATTGTGAAGCCTGTCACGGACCGAGTGCCGAGTGGGATGTCCCACATAGTGCTCGAGAGTGGCGGTTACAAACTCCTGAAGCGAAAACGCAATTGGGCTTGGTTGACGTCAGAAATTCCGCGCGTCGAGCTGAGCAATGCTTTGCTTGTCACATTGGAAGCGTTGCCGAAGGAAAAGTGATTACCCATGCCATGTACGCAGCTGGGCACCCCCCTTTACCAGGAATTGAAATTGAGTCATTCGCGGAGCAAATGCCGGCCCACTGGCGAACCCTAGCTGAAAAAGGATCGTTTGAACACCGCGATTCCTATCTGAAGGTCAACGCGCCGCATGACCCGTCTGGCAAAGATTTACCGCGGACAAAGCAAATGATTGTCGGCGGTCTGGTGGCGTTGCGTGAATCGCTGGAATTGGTTGCAGACCAGACGCGTCAGGAGCCCAATGAGTGGCCTGAGCTGGCAGCGTTTGATTGCCAGGCGTGTCATCATGAATTACGTTCGCCAAGTTGGCGTCAGGAGCGTCACCCCCTGTCTGCGCCAGGTCGTCCGACGTTACCTGAATGGCCATTTGCCTTGGTGAATACCGGCCTGCGACAGATTGCTGGTCCCGACGAGAAACTCAAGCAGACGCTGGTGGGCGAATTTCGCAAACATCGGGCCGCACTTTACGCATCGATTCAGAAGCAACCGTTCGGGGAACCAATGTCGACTCGAGATGCCATCGAAAAGTTTCTCGACTGGCTGAAGCCAACGATTTCGAAACTGGAAGCGACGCAATTCGACTTGCCTGCCGCGACGAGGGCTCGATTGGAACTGCTGACTCTCGAAGACAGCGAGTTTCCTGATTTTCATTCGGCGCGGCAAATCGTCTGGGCTTGTGGTGTCATTGGGCAGGAGCTGGAATTGCGGAAACATCCATTGGCATTGGCGGAGATCCCCTTGAAGGAATCGGACACTGCTAGACGGAACAGGGAAAATTCAAATACCGGTCTGCTGCTTGAATGGCGTGAAAAAACGCTCAAACCGATGCGCCAGAAATGGGCAGGTGAATGGTCGGCTGAGAATGCTCCCTTCCAATTGCCGCTGTTGCTTCCCACCGGACCTGGCAAGCCGGATTCTGAGGATGTTCCTCAAGAGCTCATCGTGAACGGTTTGTCCCAATCACTGGAGGCGGTCTCGAATTACGACGCATTGAAGTTTCGAGCAAGGCTGAAACAAATGCGAGAAACGCTCCTGTCGGAATAAAGTCGTCGTGGCATAAGCCTCTGGCTAGTGGTCACCCGCCGAGGGCGCGGCGCAATTCGGTGAATTCGTCACTGAGCTTGCGGAAGTCCGCCCGCAATTGTTGCGTTAATTCACGAAGCGCGGCATTCTCAGTACGCAGCTCCTCACATGTTGTCTCAAGTCGTGTGACGCGATTGACGACTCCGGGATCAACGACGGCACGTGCTACCGCTGGAGTCGCACTGCTGGAACCGCTGTCTTCATAAACCTGACGGACCTGCATCGGCTGCTTTTCACTGGCTGTGTACAGGTTGTGATCGACTTCAACGCCCCGCCGATCGAGCGGCGCATCTGAACGAATCAGATTCTGTGCCAACAGCCCTTCCAGTTCGGTCCGCAATTGTTCCAAAGTCTCAATCGGCGCCATTCGGCTGGCTCGGGTCCGCAGCTCACCGACGGCCTGCTGTCCACGCAGCATTAATTCCGTGAGAATTGCCAATTGAGGCTCGCTGAGTGTCATTCTCTTTCGGACGTAATGCCGAAATCGAGCGGTGCGGCCGGATTCCGTGTGCACGATAGCGGCCAGACCAAGCTCTCGAAGTTCATCCAGAACAAGCTCAACTTTGTCTTCATCGTAATTTACCACCGGATCACGATTGCTCTTCTGATTACACCCCGTCGTCGCCGCTTTCAATGTCAGGGGATATGCTTCGGGCGTCGTGATTCCCTTTTCGATGAGAACTCCTAACACGCGGCGCTGGGCTCGGGTCAACTCCGTAATCGGTGGCAATGGGGCATCAACGGCATCTGGCATGAATCGCCTATCCTCTGACAAACTTCATTGTGGGTCAATGTTCAACACTTTGCGCCGTTATGGCACAACTCTGTTTCACGACTCAGACGCTACTCGGCAGC
The DNA here is from genome assembly GCA_028291565.1 of Planctomycetaceae bacterium. Classification (GTDB taxonomy): domain Bacteria; phylum Planctomycetota; class Planctomycetia; order Planctomycetales; family Planctomycetaceae; genus JAKFVC01. The sequence goes on from JAQGHT010001099.1 coordinate 3,287, forward strand.
GTGGAAGTCGCCTGGGCGCGCAGAGTAAAGGGGGATTATACGCCGCACGGCTGAAAATGTCACATTCCGTATGGTTATCACGAATGACAGCTTTGACAACTGTTTTCGCGAGAAGAATGACATGTGGCTGGATTGCGGTGCCGCGGAACATCGCCAATCCCTCGATTGCCATGTGCTGTACTGTTCGCGGCCACAAATGAATCTTTTTCAATACTTATCCCCGCGATCAAGAGTCGCATTCTTAACCGTGCGTGTGCTAAGCGTGGTGAAAATCGTGTATCACATGTCGCCGTTCACAACTTCACCCCCGGCGCGGGTGCCAAGTGCTTTCCAGATGTTGTTCGAGATATTGTCGCTGACGGTTCGGACCGAGCCATCCAACAGAGAACAGTGCACCATGCCGGTATGATAACTGCGAGCCGTCACCGCAGCATAACTGATTGCGGTGGGGCTGGTTCCTTCGGCTCGTGAAAGAACATCAATGTCGTAATTTCGGCCATCGCTGTGGAGATAATTGACCGCAGTGTTGGGTGTGAATACCGTTGTGAATCCGGAATCTACGACCGATCCGTCCACCCATTCGCAATGTCCGGAATTGTCGTTGAGATTAGGACCGAGGTCGAAGATCGCGGCGCCTGCCAGACTCGATAACTGACTGGGTATCGATGGGGGGACGGTTCCTGGGTCCTGGGTATTATAGAAGTTTGGCTGGAATGCCTTCACATCACTGGCACACAACGTATTGCTTAACCCATCGCTGACCTGTGAGTCCGAAAGGCTGTGATAAGGATAGGAGAATCCATCTCCTCCCTGCCGCGTGACAGGATGATATATCAGCCAGCTGCCAAGGTTGAATCCATAGTTGACCGGCGCGGTCAAGCCCTCACTGATACCGGCGTTATAAAGCTGACTGCTGTTCGGATCGGATGGGCACAGGTAAGCCGGAATGCTCATCTGCGGTATTCCAGTCGCAAGGTTTTGCAGGTTCGACCACTGCCGGTCGAATTTGATTCGAGAATAGATCACCGTTTGATCAAGAAATGGAAGAATGCGGGCTTGAATTGACCACGAATCTTCCATCGGTCCCAGGAAACTGGGGGGCCAAACGCGATTGGACTCCAGATAGCCCGCCAGTGCGATTCCAATCTGTTTTAAGTTATTGCGACATTGTGTCTTACGCGCTGCTTCACGCGCTTGCTGGACGGCTGGCAGCAGCATTGCCAATAGTATGGCAATGATTCCAATCACGACCAGCAATTCGATCAAGGTAAATCCACGAATTGACCGACGTAGACACCGGTCTTGCGAAAAGCAGGCACCAGATTGTCGGGCAGTAAGTGGCATGGGGTGATTATAACAGCCCAAAGTGCAAGCGAGTACGGCCGAGTCCATGAGTCGTCGTTTCCGTCCGGACAAGTCGGGAACGAGATCCTGTTCGGTCGGTCAGTTTCATGTCGTTTGCCGATTGTTGATCCCGTTGGGACAAATCCAACGGAAATCTGATTCTCGCAGAATCGCGCAATTTCAAGATATGCGTTTCGGGTGTCTTCACGTTTCGTTTTTTGTACGTTTAACTGGCAAAAAAACAGCAAATTTTGAGCCTCTGCCAACCTGGCTTTCCACTGTAATATGTCCGTGGTGGGATTCTACGATCGAACGACAGATTGCCAATCCCAGTCCCGTTCCGCCTGATGCACGGTTGCGACTGTCGTCCACACGATAGAAGCGATCGAACAGTCGTGAGAGATGTTCAGGGGCGATTCCAAGTCCCGTATCCTCAACGGTCACGCGAACTTCATCACCAATCCGGTCGCCACGGACGGTGATTTTGCCTTGCGGATTCGTGTAATGAACGGCATTGTTGACCAGATTATAAAACACCTGGCTCAGCAGGACGTCGTCGCCGGCAACAGTCACGTCCGGCAAGTCGGTAATACTGAGTGAAATCTGCTTCTGTTCGGCAAGGATGTGCAGTTTTTCGGCCACGTCTTGCAGCAGTGCATCCAACGGCACTTCTTCGGAATCGGCGATCTGGATTCCCGAATCATGCCGACTGAGTGTCAGAAGCTGATTAACCAGATCCGAAAGCCGGCTGACTTCTTCCAGGGTTGTTTCAATGACTTGCCGATAGGCGTCAGCGGAACGTGGCGTCCGCAAGGCCACTTCGGCTTCGGTGCGAATGACCGTTAATGGCGATCGTAATTCATGAGCCGCGTCTGCTGTGAATCGTCGCATTTCATTGATCGACTCTTGCAGCCGATCGAACATGCGATTTAGGGTCGTACTTAAGCGCCCCAACTCGTCGTCTGAGCGATCAACATTCAATCGTTCGGTCAGCTTTTCAGCAGAAATTCGCTCGGCCGTTTGCGTGATCATTTCGATGGGGGCCAGTGCGCGCGATGCGAGAAAGCTACCGCCGACACAAGCGACCAGCAATGCAATCGGTCCGATTGTCCCCAACGTCCACCAGGCCCCTCGATATTCCCGCTCCAAATTCGCGGTGGGAGCAGCAATTTGCGCAACCATCAGTTGTGAGTTGGCTGCTCGAAACGCTTGTGTGATAAATCGGAAATGTCCCAAATTGGGTATCAGCAGATCGTCGTAGCGCGTCCCACGCAAAGACTCCGGAGTGTCGGGGAGCGGCAAGTCAAGATTCACGAAAAAACGGCTGCGAAGCAAGTCCTGGCCATCCGCCGTGCGCACCAGCGCGAACGTATGCGTGTGCAGATCGTAACGTCGGGTGATGACGTTGGATACGGGTTCTTTGAGCGAATAGGGGCTGACATCCTCGACAACTTCCCGCAATTCTTCCGCGAGTTCCGCGTCAAATCGGGACCAGAGATACCGCTGTACCAAAACGAGAACGGCGACGCTGAGACCGAGAATAATGATTGCCAGAACGCCCACATTCCATAGTGTGAGTCGCCAACGGATACTCAAATGTCTCAATGATCGGCCCTCGGTGAAGATAAACGGAGGACAGGTTTCCGACCTGTCAGTGCACCGGAATCGAACGGGTTGGAAGCCCCGTCCTACGGCCGGTCGCCAAGCACATAGCCGACTCCCCGAACGGTGTGCAATAATGGCTTTAAATCTGGCTTTTCCAGCTTCTTTCTGAGTTGATTAATGAGGACTTCAATTACATTTGTCCACGTGGCCGTTGAGGCCTTCCAGACTTCCCGGGCAATCATCTCGCGCGAAACGACTTGCTGCTTGTTCCGCAGCAGGTATTCTAGCAACAGATACTGGCGTTGCGTTAAGTCAATTTCTTCTCCCGCTCGCTTTACGGTTCGGGTCAGCAGGTTGATTTCCAGATCGTCAAACCGCAGGATCGTTTCGGTTCCACCCGTGCTGCGACGCAGCAACGCTCGAAGCCGGGCGACGAGTTCGGTGAAGGCAAAGGGTTTCACCAGGTAGTCATCTGCTCCACTGTCCAAACCCAGAATCCGGTCCTGCAAGGCATCGCGAGCCGTGACAATCAGTATTGGCTTGGCGAATCCGTCATGCCGCAATTGACGCAAGGTTTGCAGTCCGTCACCGTCCGGCAACAGCAGGTCCAGCAAAATCGCATCCAGCGGTTCTTTCGAAGCGACCGTGTAGGCCTCGACCCCGGTCATTGCCGTGAATACGGTGTGACCTTCTTCTTCCAATCCTTTTTGCAGGCTGTTCCTGAGAGCATTCTGGTCTTCCACCACAAGCAAACGAGCCATTTTCGAAATCTTCCCCAAGGCGAGGCTAAAGGTCGGCCGAAGTCGCCAGACTGCCCGTGACCAGCCATTGAATTCTGAAAACTTCAGTATTCAGAATCACAATTTCTTAGCCCTTCAACATGCTGAAAGCTCGTTGAGTCACGGGATTGCGGCAACTTTGACTCCCCCTACGAGGAATAGATCGGAGCCACGAATGTGGGGGTTCGAACTGCCGGTCACTCCAGGGGACGAGGACTATCGTAGTGCAGACATGAATTGGACGAGGCTGTTGAACGAGAGAAGATAATCAGAATTTAATTATCCCGATAGAGTTTTGCGAACTTGCCAGAATCCGGAAATCTGCTGCAACCCTCAACATAAGGGGGTGGAGTCCGCTGAAACCCGAAAATGGCCGAAGATTCTTGGGCATCTGTATGTCTGAAGAATTTGGCGATCTACCGATTGCGACCTATAAATATTCCATGCGACGTGAAAAGGCCATCTGGGACTGCTGTGAAATGCTGGATCATATTAATGTTTGAATGCTGGTCGGTATTATGGCGCCGCACCCTGACAACTGCATTTGCGGTCAGATTCGGTCACAGAAGGCTCATCTCGAAAGCGGCCGCATTTCAGCGGTTGGAACTCCTGGAAAGTCGTCAACTTTTGAGCGCGGAAGGGGTGGTGCCTGCAGGCAACACTGCCGCTGACTTGGCGCTTGCCGACGGCAACGGCGATAATGGTTCTTCTGATAATGTCGATCAACAGGGCGAATCTGATAATAACACTGATTTGAGCGTCATCACTGACAAACGAGTCGACAATCTGACGAACGAGAATCAGATTCCTGGCGGAGCAGTGTTTTCGCCCGAAATGGTTTCGGCACAGATTCTCCCCCGAATTTTGAATGGTACTCCAATTGGTGCGGACGTCTTCTCCGCGGTGGGCATTACGGGTGATCGACGAGATCCCGGCGGGTTTGGGACCGGGACGTTAATTGCTCCACAATGGGTTTTGACGGCTGGTCACGTTTCGCGCGGGGTCGGTGCAAAAGCCGGCATCTTCATCCTCGATGGGGTCTCATACCACACGGAACGCGTGATTCGGTACCCGAAATTCCGTTATTCGAAACTCGGAACGGATCGTGGAAATGACATTTCACTTTGGGAGTTGGATACGCCCGTGGTGGGTGTGACCCCCAGTCAGATTAGTCGTGTTGCGCCACAGGTCGGGGAGGAATTGACGCTCGTTGGATATGGTGAGGGAGGCGACGCTGCAGGCGAAACCGGTGGTTTCGGTACGAAACGTGAAGGCTCGACACCGATTGACGCCGTGTCCTGTTCACTACTTTCCTGGAATTTCGATCATCCGACTGAGAGCAATACGGGAAATGGCGACTCGGGCGGCCCCGCGTTTGTCACGCGCGACGGCGTGACTTCGATTGCGGGTGTCACTTCTGGCGGTGAAAAGGCGAATGCGGCGTTGGGCGATCGATCCTTTGACACCCGTGTGGATGTCTTCGCCAGCTGGATCGATGCGACGATTTCGAAATTCGACCATCAAGCATCACCGCATCGCCAGGCGGCTGTATCTGTCGCCAATTCGGATGGTACTTCGGCCGCGGATTCCACTTCAACGAAGACGACGCCTGTCGGCGTCCGGTCGATCCTGCCCAGAATCATCAATGGCAACCCCATTCCCGAAACCACCTTTCCGACTGTCGGGGCGGCGAATTCGCAATTAGGAGACTGTACGGCAACCTTGATCGCTCCACAATGGATTTTGACCGCGGCACATTGCTCGCAGGGGCTTGGTGCCACGGACGGAACGTTTGTGATTGGCGGTACGACGTATCATTCGGTGAAAGTCGTGGTCCACCCGAAATACAATTCCAGCAAGCTTGGTACGAACAGCGGAAATGATATCGCACTCTGGAAATTGGACCAGCCGGTTTCCGGTATCACGCCCAGTCCAATTCTTCGCAGCAAGCTAAAAGTCGGCCAAACGTTGACTCTCGTGGGGTATGGTCTCGGCGGTGATGCGAATGGCGAGACCGGACAGTATGGAACCAAACGCGTTGGGACGACTCCACTGGATGGACTCTCGGCCAAGTTAATTCGCTGGAACTTCGATCACCCCTCAGAGAGTAATACAGCGGGGGGCGACTCAGGCGGGCCAGCATTTGTGCTCGTCAACGGGACCTATTATGTCGCGGGTGTGACCTCGGGCGGAGTCCTGGCAAATTCGGCGCTGGGAGATAAATCGGCTGACACCCGGGTGAGTGCTTACGCGAAGTGGATCAACTCGACGATTGCCAAAGGTTGAAATATCTTTGCCGGGCACTTGCCTTGGGAACGCGGGATATCGTTGCCAAGTCCGCGAACTTTGGTCAGAATCGAACGCATCAGAGACTACCCACGGGATTTCTCATCTGGAATCGTCCCGTTTCTTGGAGTCTCGTCTGTAGATGTTCTGCAAAGGAGTTTTCGATGCGCCGCCGAATCAGTCTGTGTCTGGTCGCCCTGGGTTTGTGGTGTGGGATTGCCGCCATTCGCGCCGAAGAGCCGAAAAAGGAAGTTCCGGTCGTCCCTCCGCGCGAGGGGAAATCGGAATCGTACGATCTCTTTAATGGCAAAGATCTAGAGGGCTGGGAAGGTCACACCAAACTCTGGTCGGCCAAAGACGGGATCATTATCGCC
>JAQGHT010001163.1 GCA_028291565.1 Planctomycetaceae bacterium
CTATTCAAGTTCAAAATCGGCTCGGCGCCACCCCGAAAAGGGACGCCTTGAAATGTCGTCGGCAGAAAACCGCTACCCCACAAGGCAGACCCACCACGTGGTCCGCGAGGCCCCGATTGCAGTACGACAAATCCCGGCAGGTCTGCGGCTGCGCTACCGATTCCATAGGTAAGCCACGACCCAAAGCTCGGCCGGCCAGAGAATTGCGGCGATCCAGTGTTGGCGAACAGCTTTGCCGGACCATGGTTGAAGACATCGGTCGCCATTGATTTCACGATGCACAAATCGTCGGATATTTTGTGCAAATGAGGCAGCAGATCGCTCATTTCCGCCCCGGCTTGACCCTGTTTCGAGAACTTCCGCACGGTCCCCAGCAGCTTGGCATCTTTCTTGATGAACGCAAATCGTTTATTGGCGACGTACGATTCCGGGATCACCTGGCCATTCAATTCTTGCAGTTTTGGTTTGAGATCGAAGAGTTCCAGTTGACTGGGGCCACCCGCCATAAAGAGGTAAATGACCCGTTTCGCTTTGGCCGGGAAATGAGTTGGCTTGGGGGCGAACGGATTTTGATCAACTGGCGTTCCGGCTTGGGGGACGCCGCCATGTGCCGATTTTGCCTCGTTCAACAGGCCTGCCAAGGCCACTGAACCTAAGCCGACCTGGCAGTTTTGAAAAAAGTGCCGCCGAGTTGTCTCGCGCAGCAGCCAGGAATTTTCGTCAAAATGAGCAGTCATCGCGTCAATCCTGGGAAAAGTAGGACAGGTTTTCAACCTGTCCGAACTCAGTGGACTGACAGGTTGAAAACCTGTCCTACAATCGATCCGTCTGCCGGCGAGTCAAGCATCAATCAATAAAAATATGTTCGCCGTCTTCGCGGTCGCCGTCAATAGTCTACTTGGGATTCTGCCGAAGTCGGTTTGGCAGAATCATGATGCCAATGTTCGTGGCGCAAACATTGAGCCAAAGAATTTTTCACCGTTTCGACAATTCAAAGTCAAAACGCTGTGATTCAGAGGGTATTTCCTTGCCATTCGGTGTGTCACACAAGTTTCGGAATTTGAAAAGCTCTAATGCAAGTTTCGACACGATTGTCAGCAAAAAGACACCTTTTTGGCGATCCGCCGCCACCGGGCTGGTCTCGGCGAACCCTCGGCCTGACCTACTCTTGTTCCAGGGAATTCTATACCGCGCACGTTTAGGAATGAGACGTTTGATCTTGAGGATCAGTATTGAAAAACGACTCATTCGCGACCGCGAACAATACAATACTTTAAGTAGTGCAAAGGCCGTTGAACCACCCCGGCGAGCGGGGTAGCGGGGATTCGCGAATCGTCTCCAAGGCTCGTCAGAATTTGGCTTGCTGAACTGTGTTCTGGTAAAATAGGGGCGGAGTGGTGACAAAATTCGTTGTCGAGTTTTGTAGATTGGGAAGCGGCGTGGACTCACCTGGAACTGGGGGATTGCGTTAGTTTTTAGAGCGGATGCAAGTCACAGGACGACTTCGACAGAACTTTGTATCCAATTGGATACAAACTTCATCCTCGCCAATTGGGTACAAACTCGATTCCTCGCCAATTGGGTACACATTTGAAGAAATTTCGGGACTACAGTACTTTGTCCAAACGTTTTCGTCGGTGGAGTCAGAACTTCACATTTCCATTTTGGCCTCGCGAACAAATCGTTACGTGATTCGGACCGGAAATTTGTGCGCGAAATCACGGGTTGATCGTAACTCCAAAACTGAAGTTTGAAGAATCGCGTCTGGCAACAATTACTGACATAATCAGCCGGAAAGCGCTGGCGTCCGGTTCCGGATTCCTTGACGCCGTGAACCGGGGGCCAGCGCCCAATGGCACTCGTTTTGAGCGGAATGGCGCGAGCCACCGGTCCCTTCAGATCGATTTCTCCTGAAAAACCGGCGGCTAGCGCCGTACCGCTCACGGTTTGTTGGACAAAGTGCGTGCCATTTGGCTCGTGTCCGGCGGCTGATCGAACTGCCAGGAATCAGTGCCACACCCGAAGAATCGTGTCTATTCCGGGCAGCTTGCATTCCACGAAAAATGTGCGTAACATGTTGTTGTGCAAGGCTTTTTCTAATTGGCCGCCAGTTTGACAAGCACGCAGATTGGGTCTGTGGAGACACGCGGTCGCAGGTGCGCAGGGACCGGAGCCCGATGAATCGGGACCTATTTGTATGATCTCGCAAACGGCTGAATATGCTCTCCGGGCGATCGTCTTTCTTGCCGACCGGAACGATGTTCCTCAGACGACGGCACAGATCGCGGAAGAAACCTTCGTGCCGGTCAATTACCTGGCGAAGGTGATGCAGTCCTTAAGCAAGGCCAAAGTCGTGCATGCACAACGCGGCCCCAACGGCGGATTTGTTCTGGCCAAGCCGGGCAATGTGATGACCGTGCTGGAAGTCATCAACGCCGTCGATCCGATCCATCGTTTTCCTGAGTGCCCTTTGAAGCTGCCGCACCACGGCAAGAACCTGTGCCCGCTGCACCGAAAACTGGATGATACCGCACTCATGGCGGAACAGGCGTTTGGCAGCACGACTATCAGTTCACTGCTGGATGTGCCCCAAACCCGTAAGCCGCTGTGCCGATTTCCGCTGGCGCCCAAAGAGTCATAGGGCGGAAACTCGAAATTGAACTGACATGAGATTCATATTCGCCCTGGTGAACTAAGTGTCTAAAGAGATTGATGTCTTTCTGATTGCGATTTGACATGTCAATTGTGATTTTCCGCACTTGACTATACTAACTTTGTGTATGCACTTTTCGTCGGCGGATTCGTGAGAATTTCGGCTTTTTGAGTCACTCGTCCAAAGTCTTACGACTTCGGCTACGACGAATACGCCACGTTCAACTGCGATTCGAATTCAGCGATGCGACTTAATTTCGTCCTTAAAACCTGCCACACGACTGGTTCGTCGAAGAGTTTGACTGAACGTCTATTGAAAAACTCTTCGACTGCGAGTCTCAGAGAGACGTCGCCTACAGAAAAATCGAAACTTTTCGCCGAACCCCGGGGCGCTTGGATTCACCAGCGGTGGATGTTCCATTAAATCGGGGGGTGGCGAAAAAAGTCAAAAAATCAAGTTGTTTGTCCGCCTCTTATTTTTCCGTGACGAGTGGCCGCTTGAGCGTCTCCGAAGCTGGTTCCGGGGTTTCTTGTGCCGGTTTTGATTCGACCCATTCTCCACGCAGCCAATCCACAATCAAACGTAACTCATCGGCGCTTAACAGATTCAAATCGGGATGCAACGCGTCGGCCGCGAATTGCTGCATGCGATCGTTCCGATCTTCAGGATAAAAGCGTTCACCCGCAGGATTACTGATCATGCCGCTCAACCAGTCGCGCGATGCATACCCCGTGAGATCGGGAGCCATGCCCAAATCACCTTCGCCTTGATATTTGTGACATTCTGTGCAACCAACTTCAATCAGAAGTTTTTGTCCCTGTTTGATCTCGGCGTGATCTTGTTCATCCTGAGTCGTTTGACTGGGAAGACGAGCCTCTGCGGAAAGGGCTCGAGCAATCAACCGTAATTCACCTTTCAATTTGTCGACGCCGGTTTCACCAGCCTCTTTGAACAGACTGCGGATCTTGCCCGACATGTCGCCCTTCTTGAATTTTGTATTACCGAAAACCTGGGACGAGACAATCCGCTGGGGATCGAGCATGCCTTCAATCCACTGGGACGATCCGAATCCAAATAGATTTGGTGCCGAAGGACTTTCGGACGCGATGCCGCGTCCCTGGTCGTCGACGTAATCGTGACACATACTGCAGTTCCGAGCGAAGAGTAACGGCCCTTGAGTACGGGCGTCGTCGCGCAACAATGCCGCAGCTCCTGCGGCCGTAACATGTTGCTCATCGGCCAGGAATTGGGCACGTTCGGCGAGTTCGCGCGACTTCTCTTGGGCAGCGAGATATTCCGGATCATTCCAGTCACGATTCAATGAGGTCCAGGTGAGCCACACGCCACTTCCCAGCGCACCGAGCACGACCGCCACGCGGAATAACGCACTCATTCGACGGGACAGCCATTTGTCGTACAGCGGGATACCCATGAAGAACGCCAGAACCACTGACGGCAATACGACCGTCACGAGAAACTCGGAATCGCCCGTGAAGGACCGTCTTAACTCGAAAATCCAGCGGAAATACCATTCCGGTCGCGGCATGCTGGGAAGGGCGGGGTCGGCGGGAGCATCTAACGGCGCACCGTGCATCCAAGCCCACCAGGAGATCAAGCCCATCAAGCCCGCGAAGACCGTCCAATTGCGGACGGACTGGTACGGCCAATACGGCAGCGGCGGAGTACCGCCAGTCGAACTACCGGCCGCGACTGGTTCGGAACTGACCCCATGCCGGAAAATCTGTTGCAGATGCAAGGCGCACAGGCCGCCGACAACCAGTGGCAGCAGAGCGACATGCAGGAAATACAAATGGGTCAAAGTCAGGTTGCCGACTTCCTCGCCGCCGATCAACAGCCGTTGCAGTGGCGGGCCCACCAGCGGAATCGCTCCCAGGATGTGCCCTTCAACCTCAATCTGGATCAGGCCCTTCTGGCTGCCCGACATTGGGTTTCCAGTAACCGTCCAGACG
>JAQGHT010001170.1 GCA_028291565.1 Planctomycetaceae bacterium
CACTGGAATGCGATCACACCAGAATGGGCTCGTTTCGAGATCCTTCGAGAAGCGGACGAAGCGGACGATTTGACACTTTCGTTCACCCTGCACGGACTGGGCGAAGTCTTGATTGACGATGTCAAGATCCAGCCAGTCAGAGCACGCGAAACAGGATTATTTACTGTTCGCGACCACGAATGAGTCTTTTTCAATACGTATCCCCGCGATCAAACGTCTCATTTTTAACCGTGCGCGGTGTAGAATGAGTCGTGACCGGACTTGAAACTCCAACGCCTCAAAACTCTTCCCACGGGAGATGGAACGTGTCGGCCACCGCCTTGTTGGTGACTCTGCCACTCATCATGTTCACGGCATGGGCCATCCCGGGATCACGAGCACATGCTCCTCGCAAACCCAGTTGCGCGATTTGCATCGCATAGGGAAACGTGACATTACACAGGGCATAGGTGCTGGTGCGGCCAACAGCACCGGGCATATTCGTCACGCAATAGTGGACAATCCCATCTTCAATGAAAGTCGGTTTGGAGTGTGTGGTCGGTCGCGATGTCTCCACGCAACCTCCCTGATCGATGGCCACGTCGATGATCACAGCCCCCGGTTTCATCAGCTTCAAATCGTCCTTGCGTACCAACCGGGGAGCCCGCGCACCTTCAATCAGCACGGCGCCAATGACCAGGTCGGCCCGTCGAAGTTGTTCTAGAATGTTGTGGCGGTCGCTGAATACCGTATTAACATTGGGAGGCATAATGTCGTCCAAATACCGGAGACACCCCATGTTGATATCCAGAATCGCCACGTCCGCTTGAAATCCCGCGGCGATCCGGGCCGCGTTTCGACCCACTATTCCACCGCCCAGGATCGTGATATGCGCGGGCGCTACGCCTGGCACACCTCCCAGCAGAATACCACGACCTTCTTGTGGCCGTTCCAGAAACTTCGCACCTTGCTGAATACTCATCCGACCCGCGACTTCGCTCATGGGAGTCAAACAGGGCAGATCTCCCGCTTTGCCTCGCAAAGTTTCATAGGCGACAGCCGTGATGCCCGAGCTGAGAATGGCTTTCGACAGAGTTTCGCTGGCTGCGAAGTGGAAATAGGTGAAAACAATCTGCCCCGGTCGCAGCAGCGGCCATTCCGCCGCGAGAGGCTCTTTGACCTTAATAATCAATTCCGCCTCGGCCCAGACTTCTTCAGCGGAATCGCACAAGACGGCTCCGTTTTCGGCATAGACCTCATCGGCCAGCCCACTTCCCAGGCCCGCGTTCTTTTGGACCAGGACACGATGGCCAGCCCGGGTCAACTCTTCCACTCCAACTGGCAGCAAGGCGACTCGGTATTCGTCAGGTTTGATTTCTTTGGGCAAACCAATGATCATGGCCGATTCCTTTTCCAGCAGTGAATGGGGATTCTATTCTCCAGTGTAGCTGAGATTCAGGCGATCGATAAGCCATGCCGGAATCACGCCTTCAGGCACCGAATAACCAGGGCTGCAGAAGGTCGCGATACCCGGAGTACAGAGTATCCAGAAGCGGAAATCCCAGACGAACGCTGTTGATTGGCGCGTAGAGCAACGTCAGCAGGTTGAAAACCCATTGCGGCGCCTGAATCAGGCGAAAGAATAACATCACCCAGGGTGGTGAAATTACATAAGCCATCAGCAGGACCGCGCCACAACAAAACCGCTCGGACTGTGTCCAGGGACGAACTTGGGGACGAGTTGGAATATTGGGGTTGCTGGAATGACTCATGACAGGGACCTCGCGATTCACGCTCAATGAAGCCGAGTTTCCGCGCACCAAAGAAACGGGTCTTACAACGTGGGAAGAGAATCTCACGCTGACAGATCACCCGGTACGAGAAACGCATCGACCGCGGAATGGAATTCATCGCGAACGTGCTGCCGAGAACGGTGCAAATCGAAGCAGGAGATCGAAAGACAAGGAAAGCAGTCGCCGGCCCAAGCGCGTTGCTCTCGTTCAGAAAACAGGTGCGTCTTTCGCAACCGAGGAATCTCTTCGCACTGCTTGCCGCAGCACCAGTCGCAATCGTTGGCCCGCACTATTAGTAATAGACTTCATTTCCTCCGCTTTGTCTCCCTCAGTTCGTCGAAAAAACACGTGCAAGCCGCCAAAACAACAAACCTGGATCCACTTTGCCGACTGCAACGAAAACAACAGAAAAAACAAATAGACAGCCGACAAAAAACACTCACACTAATCGAACTTCTCAATCCGGCTCAATTCCGCACCATGCACCACCGCCCTCGCGATGCACGTTGGAACGCCTGGTATGGCAGTTTTTCCAGGCAGTTCGACCAGCCGCCGGGGCCCCAAAGAGTGCCCTGCCCCGGGTTCACAGCCGCCAAGGAAACCGGAACCGGACGAGAGCGTGTACCAGCTGATTGTGCCAGTCATCTTTGCCAAGCCCGGAACTCCGAAAAACAGGTCTGCGTCTTGACTTGCCGCCAGAGCATCGATACAAGACATCATTGCGGCGAAGTTTACCGATATTTTTGTTGTCTGGTGCTTTTTCTGACTCAGCCTCAAACTTCAAAACGTCGAAAACATCGCGATCACTTCCGCCTGACCGCCATTAACGTCACTTGTGCCTGGCATTCCGAGGCGTATGGCGACATCACGAGGACTACTTCGAATGTGACATACGACACCGCAATTTCGGCTAAACGGCTGGTCCCGAGGGTAGGACACAGCCGCTAGAGGTATTTCTGGACTGTTTTCGCTGGACTGTATTCGACGGAACATTCCGCTTCCAGGTTTTGAAGAGGTTTTAGCTATCGAAACGCATCATCGGATTAACGAGCAGATCCGCATTTCTCCCGTGCGGGTTGTCAGCGCGGACGGAGAAATGCTGGGCGTCCTGGCGACAGACGCCGCCATGGAGATTGCCAATGGGGCGGGATTAGATCTCGTGGAAGTCGCTCCCGACGAGCGTCCACCAGTTTGTCGTATCCTGGATTACGGCAAGTTTAAGTACGAGCAAAAGCGAAAACAGGCGAAGAGCCAAAAGACGCACCAGGTGCAGGTGAAGGAAATTCGCCTGCGACCCAAGACCGGTGACCATGACATCGAAGTCAAGCTGAAGCAGGCGCGGCAGTTCTTGTCGGAAAAAGACAAAGTCAAAGTCAATATCGAGTTCAAAGGCCGGGAAATGGCCCACATCGACTTGGGCCGCGCAATCCTGCTGGATGTGATCTCGAAACTGGAAGATGTCGCCAAGGTCGAGCGAACACCGATCATGGAAGGCAAAAAGAAAATGAGCGCGATTCTGGCTCCCAAATAGCAATAGTTCGCGTTAACCTTTGACACAATCAGGTGTTACGCAAGCAGCCAAGAATCTCGCAAGAACGCTAGCAAATCAGCGGCAGGTCCTGCTATAATGCCCCGCTTCCGAGCCGCCACCTCGTGGAATCAACGAGGGGGCGGTTTGTTGATTTGATACACATAAGTTTGAGACGCAACGCCTCAAGTCGAGTTCCACTTCGTAAACCTCAGAGAGAATAGAGGGCGAATCGTGCCCAAGCAAAAGACGCACAAAGGCATGAAGAAACGGTTCAAAGTAACCGCTTCTGGCAAGATCAAGCATAAGAGCGCCTTCCGCGGCCACATCCTGAGCAGCAAGAGCTCGAAGCGGAAGCGTAATCTGCGAAACGACAATGTTGTTGTTGGCGCAGAAGCCGCGATCATTCGCGCGGGTCTGGCTCCGGGACTCTAAGAGGCGGAAAAGATCCTGGCGAACTGAGGGCGTAAGCCCGATGGCTCATTGGGATTTTGTCAGCTTCCAACAGTCGAGGCTGCAAGAGCTTCAGAATTCCCGCTGAACCTGCCAGCATGACACCGGGTGTTGTGACTCCGGTGCCGTCCTGGTCGAGGCGGTGATTTGAAGATTTTGAATTTAAAAAGTTTGGTGTCGCAACGGTTTATTTTGGCCACAGAAGGATCGAGGCCTGTTCCTCCCTGTCTGAAATCTGGCCTGTTTGAAATAGGTTTGAGTTGCCATGAGAGTCCGCAAAGGTAGTGCCCGTCGTAAAGTGAAGCGCCGTCTCTTCCGCGAAGCCAGCGGTAACGTGATGGGTCGCCACAAATTGTACCGCACGGTCCGGGAAACGATCATCCGCGCCCGCGTCTTCGCCTGGGTGCATCGGAAACTGAAGAAACGCGACATGCGTAAGCTGTGGATTATCCGCATCACAGCGGCTGTCCGGGCTCGCGGAATTTCCTATTCGGTGTTCATTCACGGTCTCGACAAGGCCGGCGTGACTTTGAATCGCAAGATGCTGAGCGAAATCGCCATCTTCGAACCGCAGATTTTCGACGAACTGGTCGAGATCGCCAAGAAGAATGCCAATAAGCCAGCGACAACCGCAGCCTAGAGATGGGCTTGGCGAGCGATAGGCGTCGGCCCACTTCGCACACCTCGGACTACCTCAAACGTTGCAATTGCCAGAAGCTGCTCAAGATCCAACTCAGCAGTTATCAAAGGCTATCCACCAGCTGAAGCAGGGTTCTCGACACCGAACACAGGACATGCCGAAACGGCAAGTCACGTGTTCTAAATCGAGTGCCCTGCTTTTGTCTGCGCGGAGGAAAGGAGCCTTAGAGGTGGGAAATCATTTTGATATCGCCTCGAAGTTTCCGTTCGACATTGACCCTGCCGGAATGCTTGCGTTCTGCGGACTGACGGTTGATGGGCCTGTGTCGCCCTATAAGACCGACTTGAGTACTCGGCTCGACGCAGACCGCCTGTTCTTAATTGACGGCAAACATCCATGGCTGGCACATGTTGAGATTCAATCCGGGCCCGAGCAATTTCTCGACCTGAGGGTCGATCGATACAATATCTGCGCCGAATATCAAGTCGCGAAAGATACGAAATTCCGTAAGCACTTGCGTGTTGATTCGACACTGGTCCTGCTCCATCCACGAGCGGATTCGTCGAAATTGACGGGAAATCGAATCAGAACAGGTCCGAATGGAAATATCAGCGGCACTTTTCGTTATAATATCATCAGATTGTGGCAGATCCCTGTGGAAAATCTGCTGAATGGGCCGCTTGCCGCCTTGGTCTTCGCCACACTGGCAAAGGCCGAGAAGAGTCAGATGCCCGAAATTGTGGAACGCATCGAAGACCGCCTTGCCAAAGAAGCGAATTCAGATCTCGCCCGAGAAATACGGACCGACGCCTGGTTTCTGATGGGCCTGAGATTTCCCGAGGACTTTGCATTATCCTGCCCGTGGAGACGAGAACTCATGCACGAATCATCCACTTATCAATGGGTTTTGGAAGAGGGACGAGAAGAGGGAAGAGAAGAAGGACGAGAACAAGGGTTCGTCAGCGGTATTCGCGCCGCGTTGCTGAGGCTGGGTGAGCGCAAGCTCGGGGTCGCCACCAAAACCACTCACAAATCATTGAACTCCATTACAGATCCAGAACTACTGAACCGGTTGATGGATCAGATCGACAGTGCAAAAACTTGGAGCGAACTTTTACGACTGGGACGCGGCGAGAAGTAACACTTGCCGGAAAGCGGTCTTGCGCTGTACTGCTGGAGTTGACGCACCATCCTGGTACGCAGCTCTCCTCAATGCGTAGTTCATAATGGCCAAAATAGATCCTGCCGTGAGACCATAAGAAGACAAAATGGACCTTATTGAACAATTCGCGAATTACGAAGCCGCCGCTCTTGAGGCGTTGACTGCCGCCAATGATGCTCCAACGCTCGAAGCGGTCCGAATTGAGTTCCTCGGCGCCAAGAACGGCCGGTTGCGTGACTTGCAGGGCCTGTTGGGCAAGGTTTCGAAAGAAGAAAAACCGCTCGTCGGCAAACGCTTCAATGAAGTCAAAGAAAAGGTGACGTCTGCCTGGGAGGCACGGCAGCGAGTCCTCAACCGCCCCAAAACGTCCGCCAGCGACCTCGATATTACGTTGCCCGGAATTCGGCCTCGCGTTGGCCGTCGACACCCGCTGTCTCAGACAATTGCGGAATTCAAGGATATTATGGGCCGTTTCGGTTTCACGGTCGTAGAAGGCCCAGAAATCGAAGACGAGTTCCACAATTTCGATGCTCTCAATATTCCAGAAGATCATCCGGCGCGCGACCCGCTGGACATGTTCTACCTCGCCACGGCCAATGTCGCCGCAGGCCATGCGCCGGGAGGCGCCATGCTGCTACGGAGTCAGACATCAACTGTACAGATCCGCGTCATGGAACAAACTCCGCCCCCCGTGCGGATCATTTCGGTCGGCCGCGTTTATCGCCCGGACGTCATCGACGCCACGCATCATTGTATGTTCCATCAGATGGAAGGCCTGATGATCGGGGACGACGTGAACATGGCGCAGTTGAAAACCGTACTCAGCCTGTTTGCCGAAGCCTATCTGGGGCATGATGTCACAATTCGATTCCGGCCGTCGTTCTTCCCGTTCACCGAACCCTCGGTGGAAGTCGACATGAGTTGGGCGGAAATGAAGGGAGGCTGGGTCGAAATCGGTGGCGCGGGAATGGTCGACCCCAATGTCCTTAAGGCGGTCGGTTACGACCCGGAGAAAGTCAGTGGATTCGCATTCGGTTTAGGCGTCGAACGATTCTGCATGCGACGGCATAAGATTCCAGACATTCGCTATTTCACGAACAACGACGTGAAATTCCTGAAGCAATTTCCGTGACCACTGGCCGTCGGAGCGCTGGGATGAGCACGTTCGATCCGGATCTCACCATCATCGGCGTTTTACCGGGTGAAACAACCGAACAGACGACCGCGGTCTCCAGGGGGCGGCGTCAAGTCGGGAATTCGCCAGATAGCGCCCCCTCCGAACCCTCGGAACCACATCGCGGGATTGAACTGGTTCGGGGCTCTCGACGGCATCTCGATGATGAAACTCAAGAGCTTTTGCGTCAGCGGCTGCGAGCCTGCGTGGTGATCTTATTCCTGGCTGTCTTCACGTACTGGGTCCGCAGCCTGTTCCTCGACGATGCCCCGATGCAGGGATTGGAATTCCTGATTTCTGGTGTCCTGATCGTGTCACTTTATCAGCTGTCAACCGGCAAAAGCTGGTCGCTGCGCACTCTGCGGCGCGCCGAAGTGGGACTCTTCTGGTCCGCATCCGTCGTGCTCTGCATGTACCAGTTCACTCTATTAAGACATAAGGCCCACGCCGGCGATGTCACCGCGGCATTGGGCGCAATGAAAAGCTGCGTGATTTATTTCTTCGGAATGATCATTTTGTACGGGACTTTTATTCCAAACCGCTGGTTCCGAGCCTTAAAAGTCGTCGGACCAATGGCTTTGGCTCCAGGAATCGCGCCGTTGATCCTGCGACTGACCGATCCCGACATCCAGGCGATTAATGAACACGTTGCGACTTTTGAACATGTCAGCGACAACATTCTGATGCTCGTGCTGGGCGTCATCACATCGACTTACGGCACCCACATCATCAATACCCTGCGTGAAGAAATCTATAAAGCGCGCCAGCTCGGCCAGTATCGACTCAAGGAATTACTGGGAAAAGGAGGGATGGGCGAAGTCTATCTCGCCGAACATCGATTGCTGAAACGGAAATGCGCGATCAAACTCATCCGGACAGACCAACAAACGGACCCCAACGCGCTGATGCGATTTGAGCGGGAAGTCCGCACGACGGCCAGCCTGTCGCATCCCCACACGATTGATGTCTACGACTACGGTAGAACTGATGAAGGAACTTTCTTTTATGTCATGGAATTCTTGCCGGGCATGAACCTGGCGGAAATCGTCAAGCGATTCGGTCCGCTGCTGCCCGAACGAGCCGTGTCTCTTCTGATTCAAACATGCGGAGCTCTGCGTGAGGCACACGAAATCGGTCTGATCCACCGCGATATCAAGCCCGCCAATATTTTCGCCGCGCAGCGCGGCGGTCAGTATGACTTCGCCAAATTGCTCGACTTTGGTCTGGTCCGGACAATCAACCACCCAGCCGGCAATCAATCCGAGGGATCCAACTGCGACGAGCCTCTAGAACGGGGGTTGAGTGGTTCGATTCATTTCATGGCGCCCGAACAGGCTGATCCAGACCAACTGGCCGATCAACGTAGCGATATCTACGCTCTTGGCGCCACGGCCTACTTTCTGGTCACCGGCAAGCCCCCATTTACTCGAGACAATGGGCTCGAAATACTGCAAGCCCATGCTCAGGACGATGTCATTCCACCATCGCAATTGATCCCCGACCTGCCCCAAGACTTGGAATCGATTATTCTGAGATGTCTGGCGAAAACACCAGAAAGACGCTATTCCACAGTGAGCGAACTGGAAGATGCGTTGCGGCATTCCAGCGTGGCCGGGAAATGGACTGCGACGGACGCTTTTCGATGGTGGAGCGACCACGTTCAAGAAACAGCGGAAATCGAGATTGGGTGAAATACAAAGCCTGAGCGATCACGAAACCACCGCAAAGAATCAAAATAAACGGCGTGAGACGCAGTTTTTCGCTTGGCAAGAGGCGACAACAAGATTATCCTTAGCAGCTTGCCGCGCCGGGAAAGTGTGTGAGACACCGCGTGTCGCGCGGAATCCAGCAATCAGTGCTTTTTAAAGGTGATCCTTTCACAACGAATTCAAATGAGCGTCGATCGAGGAGGTTTGTGTGGTTAAGTTGCGTGTGCGAGAGAAAGAGTCGATTCAAGAGGCCGTTCGTCGTTTTCGCAAATTGGTAGAGCATAGTGGCGTCAAGAAGGAAATGCGCCGCCGCGAATACTACGAGAAGCCCAGCGATATGAATCGCCGTGCTCGTCGCCGTGCCGAACGCCGTGCCCGCATGGCACGCCTCGCCCCTCCGTGATCATCGATTTCTGACTGCCTGATGTCACTTTCGAATGCTTTCAGTTGACAGTAAGCCTTCCGGCCAATTGTAAATCTGATAGTAAATCTGACATCAACAGGCCATGATATTTAACCCTGCGCACTTTGCAATTATGGCAAACTGCGCGGGGTTTATTCATTTTCAAATTGAGTTGATTCGTCCGGAAGATTTCAATTTGGCGTACGCCCTAAAACACGAACGAGTGCCCGGTCAGAAGGGTGCGGGTTTCGAATCCGATCTGATTCCGTGAAAGCAGACGTTTCAGTTTGGAAGCACGCGACCTAGACTGGATAAACAAGAGTCAGGCAAATCATTTCCCCCCAAGCCCCCCAGTTTTTCAAAAAAAATCTTCGCTGATTCCAATCCGAATAAGTCCAGACTTACAAGCGACTTACCGGCACCCCAGTTTTCACAAACTGGTCTCAGCCCCCTAATTACTCAATATAATGGCATTTTCGGTTGTTCTCCAAAAGTTTGACCGCTAAAATACGCAGCCGCTGGCAGCCTCGGCGGAAGATGGATAGGTTGCAGAAACTTTACCACCAGCGTTATGAATATCACGCTCTTTCAGGGGTTACAGCAGGCAATCCAGGCCAATCAGCCTGTTGCATGGACTGCTTTGGTGGAAACTCGTGGGTCGACGCCACAGAAGGCGGGAGCCATGATGCTCGTTTATCCTGATGGATCCCAAACCGGGACACTGGGTGGCGGGTGTGTTGAAGCCGAGGTAAAGCGCCGAGCCCTACGCTTGCTCGGTGAAGGGCAGACGGAGCTGCTGACCTTTCAACTCGATGATAATTACGGCTGGGACGATGGCTTGATTTGTGGCGGGCGCATGAAGATGCTCGTCGATCCGGTGCGTCCCGGTTCCGACATCACTTACTTTACACAGCTCCAGCAACTGATTTCAGCAGGGACTCCCTGCACTGAAGCGGTTGTGATTGATCCCGAAAAAATACCTGGCACCCGCGGTGGGGATCGGTATTTGCTTGGTGAATCTGGCACATTGTTATCAGCACGGGCGACTTCGCCCCTGCCTGATGCGGTGTTAGCCCATTTGCGTCATGTGAAGAGTCGTCCGCGTCCCTACGTCGAGCAGGGCATTTCGTACTTGCCCTACTTGGAACGATGTCGTTTGATCATTGTCGGTGCCGGGCATGTGGGCCAAAAGGTCGCCAGCCTGGCGTCGGAGGTGGATTTTGACATCTGGGTCGTTGACGACCGGGAAGAATATTGCAATCCCGAGCGATTGCCGCAGGCCAAACGGTTGATCGTGGGACCGATTGATACGGCCTTGAGCGGCTTGGCGATTGATTCGAATACTTATTGCCTGATTGTGACTCGTGGCCATAACCACGACGAGGAAGCCTTATACCATCTAGCCAACTCCCCAGCGCGTTACGTGGGGATGATCGGCAGTCGACGTAAGATTAAGTTGATTTTTGACGACTTACTGGCGGAAGGCATATCGCGGGACGTATTGTCTCGTGTGCATGCCCCGCTGGGATTAGAAATTGGTTCTCAAACGGTGCCTGAAATTGCGATCAGCATCGTGGCGGAATTGATTGCACATCGTAACCTGGGAGCTGCACCGGCCCACATACGGGTTCCCAGTGTTTTGGAGGAGGGATCTTGACCTTGGGCTAAACACTAAGGCGTAGAGTGAAGTCGTTTCGACGCGTACACGCGATGAGGAAGTTTGTTGAGGATCAAGAATCCAGACGAATGAAATCACCTCGTGATGTGAAGTCCGATTTTGCCGTTCCAGTCAGCGGGTTGCATTGTGCCGCCGGCAGATTTTGAATGATCAGGCAGGGGTGCCTGAGCTGCGTTTTCGATGCGGTCGTGACACGTCGGGGGACCTGTCGCGACGTCTGAGTTTCCCGGACATCTGGCGTTTCCGCTGCAAGCGGATCAAGATGTCTGGCCGTGGAATTTCTGAGCTGGGCCACGGTGCGGAGACGAACATCGATTTAGTGAAGTTCGCGCAGGACCGTTTGAATGTCAGGTGCGGGAACCGTTTCTGGTTGCCTGCACCGACAGGGCAAACCGCGAGGGTCAAAATGTCTCCGGACCTGTGTCGCGCAGGTCGTTATTTCGACGCGATTCCCGGGCATGAATGCACGGGGACACTCTCCAGGAGTGAGAAGCGCAAAGAGTGCGCTGGCCAGCGGGGAACTTGTTTCCATCGCGGTATGCAGAGAGCTCCAGCCCAATTCTGACGGCGCATCCCGCGTCCGTAAGGATTCCGTTCGAGAACTGTTGTGCATTGCTACATTCGTTTCGTAGCAATGGACTGCGGACCCTCTTTGCCTGCTGCATTGTGACATAGTTTTTCAAAGGCCGTCTGCCTGGGCGTGGCTTCGATACGCCCCGGCGTACCGCTTGGATTCGGTTGACGGAGAAACTGCGCGCCGAGAGGAACCCCGTTCCGCTCTGGCGTGGTCAATCCGTACTGGAACTCATGCTTTACGCTGTTGACTCGGCTCATTTTGAGAAGGAATCAGGATGCTTAAGAGACTTGTGATGTGGACCGGATGTTTGTCATGGTGCATTTTGGCCGTGGCCAATATTCGGGCCGAGGATCAGAAGCCGAACCCGGCTGGGACTGCCCAACCCGTTCAAGCAGAGACTCGCAAGGAAGAGCCGGCTGACGAAAAACAGTCCGCGCAGACTGAACAGCAAGACCCCGCCGAACCAGATGCAGTCCAGGAGAACCAGCAACCAGGCCCTCTCGTACTACCGAAACCCGCTCCCGAAGTCCGTGTGATTGGTGAGCTGCCCTGGCACATCGACTATTCTGCCGCTTACCGGCAGGCCAACACAGAGCACAAGCAGCTGCTCTTGTTTTTCCGCAGTGAGAAGGATCTTCTCACCGCTGGTCAATTGGAACAAAACGCTCTTTCGCGACCGGAGTTAAAGGATTCGCTCTCGAAGTTCGTCCGCGTGGTCCTGTTCACGAGTGCGGTCGCACCCGTTGACAAGGATCCCAAGCCCGATACCAAGCCCGTTAAACTCCTGGACTTTCCCTGCTTCGCTCATATGCAAGGCCAACCAGGACTGGCGATTGTCGATCTTCAGGATAAGAACGACCATCTGTTCGGCAAGTGCATCTCGGCCCATCCATTTACCAGCAATACGCTGAACAGTGTCGGAACTGTGAAAACGATGCTGGAGCTGCCACGTGGCACGATTACTCAACGCACACTGACATATGTGCTGCGAACCCATCCGGAACAACCTGCGAGCGTCTGGGGACAGGGCAATCCCCTGCTGTTTGAGCAATGCCGGGTAGCCTCACAATTGATGGTAAATTACGGTTCCGTAGGCCATCACGATTGGGGAAACCGGTCGGCTTATGTGGGTGGACAATTTGGTTCCAGCCCCATGGAAGTCGCATCAATGGGCGCGGGCAACACGCTGTTTGAAGTCGCTCATTCTGTCGTCAACTTATGGCGCGGTTCAGGAGTTCACTGGGGCATGATGATCACGCCCAATCGCCACTTCGGCTATGACATGGTCCAATCTCCGAGCGGCACCTGGTTCGCGAACGGGATTTTTGTGCCGTAACGAATAACTCGCCGAATTAGTTAAGAAGCGAGATTTTCGAGCCGCGTGTATCGTTACGGTACACGCGGCTTTTTCGTTGCTTTCTACCGGCGAGTTCTCGCTGTAGGACAGGTTTTCAACCTGTCCGTGATTCAGTAGGGACGCGAAACAAACTGGGCTTCTAACATGGGTTGTATGGATATTTGGACCTCACTCAGCCTGACGGAGTCAACCGCAGACGGGCAGGATGCCTCAGTGTTACCCACTTCTTTTTGCTTGAAACACGTTGTTTCAGGTAATTTGCACAGCAAGGGTAGTACAAGTAAGGGGGCAAGATTGCGAGTTGTCCTACTTTTGCCCCCAAACCATGTGTTTTTC
>JAQGHT010001197.1 GCA_028291565.1 Planctomycetaceae bacterium
CGAGCGGAAAGCTGCGAGCTCCCACACTGAAGGTCGGCAAAACGTTGATTGTGGGCTTCGACGACGAGACCTATCGCAAAGTTTTTGGATGAAGCAGGCTGATGCGCAATATCCGACTCAGGATCGCCTACGACGGCACAGATTTTTGTGGCTGGCAAATACAGAAAGATCTGCGAACGGTCCAGGACAGTATCAAGTCGGCGATTCGAAAAATGACGCTGGAAGAGCCCAAACTGATTGGGGCCGGACGCACTGACTCTGGCGTTCACGCGGTTGGGCAAGTTGCGAATTTCTTGACGCAAACGAATATACCTGCCGGACATCTTGCGAACGGCATCAATGCGATGGTGCATGATGGGATTTCGATTCTGCACGCCGAGGACGTCCCCCTCACGTTTCACAGCCAGTTCAATGCCATCCGTAAACGTTATCGGTACCTGATCGACAACTCTCGTCGGCCGTTTCCGTTTTTGCGACGTTTCAGTTACCACGCTCGAAACCGGCTCGACGTGGATTCCATGCATTCGGCGGCCCAGATTCTGATTGGAAAACATGATTTTCGGGCCTTTGAGACGCATTATCCGAATCGAGCGTCCAGCGTTCGAACAATTGAAGAAATCACCGTCAGACGATACGCCGGCTGGCCCATCTGGCTTCCCGGAATGGGAACGGACGCTGGCCACTCAGACTCACTCGACCCAGAAGGGGACTACATCTGCATCGATGTCGTGGCAGACGGATTTCTTTACAATATGGTTCGGTGTATCTCTGGCACCCTGTTAGAGGTAGGACGGGGCAAATGGGGCTCTTCAGACGTGTCGCAGATTCTACTCGGCCAGGACCGAAGTACCGCTGGTATCACCGCCCCTGCACAGGGGTTGTTCTTGATGCACGTTGATTACGGTCAGGAAATTTAGGCAAACTTTGACAGCATAAGCGGTTAAATCGGCAATTGGCCTTTTGTTCCCTATGCCAAACGGCTGTCCGGGCCAGACCCTTCTTGACTTTTGAATGCATCCCGGATGTAATTCTCTATTGGTTCGACGTTTTATTTTTCACAGGAAAGAATTGAGACAATTCGAAACGGTAACCACCGGCCGGATTGTGTCAACTTTATCCTGGGACTGTATTTGTTTGGGCGAAGACACCAGATCGGGTTGGGGAACTCGGTCGTCAACGGTCAGGCAGACATCGAACCAATCACGCCCGAATTGCAATTTCATGCGATTCACGTGAAGTGTTGTGGCTGGGAAACACGCTTTTCTTCCTTTGATCCGCACCGTTCGATTCTCGAAAACGTGTGACCCGCATTGAAGCCGCAGATTGAATTGAAGTGCAGTGATCGTATCGAGCCTGTGATAGGTAGCGATTTGATCGTGTGCGTCATTAATCTGAGCTGAAATGATTGTGGACAAGTTCGGTGACAACTGTATGCAGCGCTGTAACCTTAGATTACAACATAGGTTGTGTCCGGGGATCGGTGTCAGTCTACATCTGGAGTCCATTCAAGGGGCTTGAACCTCACCGTTTTGATGGGGAACAACCGATAGTTGTTTTGTGCTTGAAGTGTTACGTCACAATGTTAAAGGCTGGGAAACCCGCGACAGTGTGATTGATACTTTCAAAGTTTCAGGTGCTTTTAGACCACCGACAGGTGGGTCGAACTTCACTGACACGGACCGTCAGCTGCGGGAAGTATCTGTGTTTGCCTCGTGTGGGGATCAGCCGAGGCACGTAGTCCATAGGGTGTGGCTATGATGGCAAATTTGTCACAGCCCCGAGTGGTAATCACCGGAGTCGGTGTGGTTTCACCAATCGGGATTGGCAATCAATCATTTTGGGACAGTTTGTTGAACGGCCGATCGGGAATTGACTTCCTGCGGGCGTTCCCGAATTTGGACGTCCCGTCTAAACTGGCTGCCGAAGTACGTAACTTCGACCCGCTCCATTACATACGTCAAAAGAAGATGCTCAAAGTGATGTCTCGCGACATCCAGCTGGGTGTTTCTGCGGCGAGTTTGGCAATGGTGGATGCGGATCTGGATCGCGGCGCCATGGACCCGGAGCGGCTCGGTGTCGAATTCGGATCTGGACACATATCAATCACTCCCGATGAGTTGTCGGAAGCTGCCGCAGTTTGTGCGGACGAAGACCACTTTGAATTCACCCGTTGGGGTGAGGACAGCATGGGGGAAATCGCCCCACTGTGGTTACTCAAGCATCTGCCGAACATGCCCGCATGTCACGTGGCGATCGAGCATGATGCCCGAGGTCCCAACAACACGATTACCTGCCGAGATGCATCAGCGTTACTCGCCTTGGACGAAGCAGTCCGGGTGATTCAGCGTGGTTCGGCGGACGCAATGATCGTCGGGGCCTGTAGTTCGAACATTCATCCCATGGACATCACCCGGATGAATTTGTACGACGAGTTGTCGTTGCGGAAAGATCCCAAGCGAGCCTGCCGGCCGTTTGACATGGATCGGGATGGAACAATTGTGGGTGAGGGTTCCGCATGTTTCGTGATCGAACGATTCGAGCATGCAGTGGCGCGCGGTGCGAATATCTACGCGGAAATCCTCTCGGTTGCGGGTGGCTGTGACGGATCTGGCGAGGCCAATCGAGCGAGCGGCCGAGGAATCGTCAGAGCCGTGCAGAGTGCTTTACGCAAGGCGCAGATTGATCCTCGGGATATCGGTCATATCAACGCCCACGGTAAGAGCACCATTGAGGACGACTGGGTCGAAGCGAAAGCCTATCATGAAGCTTTGGGCTGTGCGGCCGAGACGATTCCGGTGACAGCGCTCAAGTCTTACTTCGGCAGCTTTGATGCGGGTGGCGGTGCGGTCGAGCTGGCGGGTACTGTGCTGGCTCTGCGGCATGGAATACTGCCAATGACGTTGAATTATGAGACACCGGATCCCAATTGCCGGGTTAACGTGATCCATACCGAGCCGTTCCGTCTGAAGAGCCATATCGCGATGAGCATCAACCGAACGGATGTCGGACAAAGCGCCGCAACGATCTTGCGAGCGATGTAGAGTTTCTGGCGGGCAGTTGCCGCGAGCTGCCTGAATCCTGCTGGGGGCCGTTGACGAATTCAGTCATTGATCGATTCGAGTGCAGGGTGGGATTTCCCACCCTGTTTTTGTTTGTCAGCATTACGAGGGCGGACATTCCGCATGTCGTTTATCAATCAGAATAAGGCAGCCTGGAACCAGTTGGCGGACTCCGGCAGCGTTTTCGCGAAGGTCGCCACTGACACGGAATGCGCCGAGCCTTTGAAAGTCCTGGACGGCCGAGGTTGGCTACCAGGTTCCGTACGCGGACTGGATGTGCTTTGCCTGGCGGCTGCGGGAGGCTGGCAATCGGTTCTCTATGCGAGCGCCGGGGCGAATGTCACGGTCGTCGATATCAGTCCCTCGATGCTGGCGCTGGATCGCCGCGAGGCCGAACGCCGGCAACTGAAAGTCCGGACGCTCGAAGCTTCGATGGACGATCTCTCGGAACTCGCTGAAGCCAGTTTCGACATCGTGCATCAGCCCGTCAGTACGTGTTATGTGGCAAATCTCGGCCAGGTTTATGCTGAGATTTCAAGGGTGCTGCGAGACGGCGGCCTTTATATCAGTCAGCACAAGCAGCCCACGAGTCTGCAAGTCATTGGCAGGACCGATCGACAGCATTATGTGATCGGCACGAGCTATTACCATCAGGGACCATTGCCGCCTGCGACTGACACATCTTATCGCGAACCGGGAGCCACCGAGTTCCTGCATCGCTGGGAACAACTCGTCGGCGGCCTGTGCCGCGCCGGCTTCGTTCTCGAAGATCTCAGTGAGCCCTACCGAGGAGACCCCACGGCTGCACCCGGTGATTATCATCACCGAGGCTGGTTTGTCGCGCCGTACCTGAGAATGAAAGCGCGTCGTGTGAATCGTGCGACTCAACCGGCCCAGGCAGCAAGTAAATTGTGGATGCCCCAGTGAATTGTGGATGCCCCAGTTGGCGCGACGGGCTGGTATTCGAACATGAATCGTCCGAGCGATCGGATCCAAAGAATAAAAGTGGCCGGAGGAATCACCCACGCCGACTCCTCCGGC
>JAQGHT010001205.1 GCA_028291565.1 Planctomycetaceae bacterium
ACCGGAGAGTCCGACCAAAAGACAGACGCCCGGTGTGAAGCTGGTTTCGCACAGCTTCCATCCTGAGGCTACCTCTTCGTATTCGATTGATTCAATTCGCACAGTTTTGAATGCCTCCGGCGGACGCCGAGCTAAAGCTCGCTTCGGCTCGGTGGGAACCTCGCCCTCCCGGCCGTTGTACTGTCAAAGCTGGACGATCTCCACAGCGACAAGTTTGGTGGCTTGAAAATCTGGATCAAATTCCGTCTCTGCGCAACTGATTTTGGTCACGACACGAAAATCCGACAGGGATTGCAACCCATCGGACTCTCGACGAGTATTATCTGTCAAGTGGCAAATCTCTTGCAATTTTCTGTCGAATCCAGTCTCTCAACGTGGTGTTTTCGAAAAACCGCGAATCGATGGCCTGGTGATACTGTTGTTGCACAGCTTGTCAATTCTGCCGTAGCCTGAAACTGTCGCGTCTAATCGACTTTCATTCCACCAATTTCAAGTGACCAACTTTGAAGGAGCAATCCGTGATTCGTCGATACGTCCGTGCCACGGTCGTGGCGTTTTGTCTGGCAGCCATGATTTTTGGCAGTCTCGGTGTCGGTGGCCTGCAGGCTCAAGAGACCAAGAAGAAGCCGTCGAAATCGCTGCCATTTCTGGTTGTCTGTGCCGCGAGTTTCGATCGCCTGATGGATGATGCGGACTACATGTTCGAAGTCGCCGGCCGACCGGAGATTTCTGAAGTCATCGGGGGTGCGTTGGCCGGAGCCCGCGATCTGAAGGGCTTGAATCGCGATTCATCCGCCGGACTGCTGTTGTTTCTGGACGGATTGACGCCGGAACCCATTGGTTATGTCCCGGTCAAAGACATTGATGAAATGATGAAGACCATCACGATTGGTCCCGTCACGACGAATAAGAAGGAAGAAGGTCTGTACGAAATCCGCGGCCCCAATCAATCGCTATTCGCCAAGGTTGTCGGCGACTATGCCTTCATTGGCCGTTCAGAAGCGTCACTGGACAAGGATCTCAGCAACCCGGCGCAGTATACACGCCGCCTGTCAGCCAGTTACGACCTGGCCGTCAGTTTGAATTTGCGGGCAATTCCCAAGGCCAGCCGCGATCTGCTGCTCGACTTCTTGCGAGCCAGCACGGAAACACAACTGCAACAACGCGACGACGAACCAGATGCCGCCTTCCGCGTTCGCAAAGCGGGCGGCATGGCGAACCTCGAAAGTCTGGAAATGTTCCTGACTCAGGCCGAGGAAGCGACGATTGGCTTCAATGTTTCCGCCGAAGAAAAAGATGCCTATGCGGAAATCGTAATTACCGCCGATCCAAAATCCGAATACGCCAAGTTGCTCAATGAACTCGGTGCCTCACGCAGCCAGTTCACCAGTTTACTGGCAACTCCGGCGTCGATGACCGCTTCGGCGTCATTGAAGATCGATAAGAACGGCCGGAATTTCTTGAAAGAGCTGCTGACGGTCGCGCAGGGTGAGCTCGTGAAAGACCTGGCCAAGCCCAAGGATTCCGAGGAAGCCAAGGCGAGTCCGATCGCAGAACTCTTCCAGTCTATCCAAACGACCGTGACGGACGGAAAACTGGATTTCATCGTGCAACTTCTGGGTGATCCTCCCGGTCCATTCACTCTGGTTGGTGGCGTCAAGATCGCAGAAGCCGATCACTTCAACAGCGGACTTGCTGAAATCTTCGGAAAACTCAAGGATCGGTCCGAATTCGAAAAGGTCGAGACCAAAGTCGCAGAACATCGCGGAGTCACTTTGAACCGGCTGCAGGTCAAGAATATTCCTGATGCCGCCGTTCGAATTTTTGGCAAAGATCATGGTTTGTATGTCGGGGCAGGGAACGGCGCATTGTGGTTTTCCATTGGTGCCGAAGATGGCTTGCCCACCTTGAAAAAGGTGATTGATAAAGTCGCGGACGCCCCTGTGAACGACAATCCCGTCACCCCCGCCCAGTTCGTACTCCACCTTTCCAGCTGGCTGGGAATGATGGAACGTCCGGATGGTAGCGCTGACGCAATTGTCGAATTGATGCGAGATTCTTTCGCACAGGGCGGCGGAACAATTCGGGCGGAATTGAAGCCCATCACCAACGGCATGCAGGCCAGACTGACGTTCGACGAAGGTTTTATTAAGCTAGTTGGCAAAGCGATCGGTAAGCGAATGGACGACCGAAAGAATTAGCGACGTGCCATTGCTGGGGAATTGGGATGCCTCGTTCAGGCCTGAACGAGGCATCAAATCTCAGATTGAAACAAGGGCGAATTCCGGATCTCTTCCGGCGTTCGCCCTTGTTCTTTGAGTGTTCTCAAGGCGAGTGCGTGTGTTCTTTTCGCCAGACGTACTCCCTGTGCATCCCGCACCAGCGGGCAGTGTACGAATTGGGGTGGATTCCACCTCAGCGCTGCATAGAGCAACAACTGCCGCGCGGTCGACGTCAGCAAATCAGCGCCGCGGACGACCTCTGTAATCTGCATGGCATGGTCATCCGCCACCACAGCCAATTCGTAAGCGGGCAGCCCATCTTTTCGCCAGACCAGGAAATCGCCGAAGTCTTGTCCGGCGATACTGCGGATCGAGCCGAGTGCACCATCTTCAAAAATCACTTCCAGCCCATCAGGAACCCGGAATCTCCAGTTCACTGGACCGGGTTCCAGAGCTCCCTGGCCCGTGCCAGACGGCGGACGGAGCGCGACCGGAAACAGGCTTTCACTGTCGCCTTCCTGCGGAGCGTTGACGGCGAGCTGGACATCTTTTCGAGAATGCGGGCTCGGATACATCGCACCGCGGGCAGCCAATCGCCGCCAGATTTCCAGGTACCAGTCGATTCGCTCGCTTTGTCGATAAGGTGCAAACGGACCACCACAATCGGGACCTTCCTGCCAACTCAGGCCAAGCCAGGCAAGATCTTCGATCATTGCTGCTGCGTATTCCGGACGACACCGATCCCGGTCCAGATCTTCATCGCGCAAGACCAGAGTTCCGCCGGCCTGGCGAGCCCGTTCATAGGCACTCCAAAACGTGCGGGCGTGTCCCAGATGTAAATATCCGGTCGGTGTTGGTGCCAGCCGACCTCGGTAAGGGGAAATTGGATTCAAGATCTCGTTATTTCGTGACGTCCTGCAGAATCGGCAGCGATTCGTATTGATCTCCAAATCGCTCGATTGCCATCTGCGGGTCGAGATTGAACAGAGCCCGGCCACCCGTGCCCCAGTTTCCAGTCTGGTAATGGAACAGGGCACACGCCTCACGGACGGTGCCCACTGCGGCCACATCTTCCATGTCACCCCCTTCGATCGCCTCGAAGCGGATGTTGACCCCGACAAATGCCGTAATCAGGCCCGTTTGGCGGTCCCGCGCAAACCGCAGTGAGTTATCCTGCCATTGACAATCCAGCCACTTTAAACCTCGGGGCTTTCCCAACGAACTGGCCATCGTAAAGAATTTGGCTTCCAACATTTCTCGCTGCCGTCGAAACGTGCGAAACGCATTGTCCGCATCACGGCGATGGAATAATTGGGCCAGAGGTTTGAGTCCCAATGCCAGGCCCAGCAAGACAGCCACGATCGCCATTGAGATCAGAAGCCAGGTATTCAAGTCCATATCCAAAATGACTTTCAAGAAGCGGATCAAAGGTTTGGCCGACTGGAAAGATTTCAGTCGGCAAAGGTTGCAGTCGACCCATTTCTGGATACCGTTTTCATTATAGTGTGCGACGACGCTCCGCGTCTTGGATCAGCCTCCCTTTCTAAAAGCCAGCGTTCCGCCTACAGTCAAAGGTGGGTCAGCTTTCCGAACCACACGACTTACAGAAGACGGAGATTCTCGTGACTGCGCAACTCGATGTGCTCGTGGTGGCTCCGCATCCGGACGACGCGGAAATCAGCACGGGCGGGATGCTGCTGGTTTCCAAACTGGCTGGATTGAAAATCGGAGTGGTAGAACTCACCAATGGCGAGCCCACGCCGCATGGAACTCCGGAAATTCGTCGCCGGGAAACGGCCAAAGCTTCAGAAATCCTGCAATTGGACTACCGCGAAAATCTGCACCTGCCGAATCGCAGTCTGGAAGCCAATCTGGATGCACGACGGAAACTGGCCGAAGTCTTTCGCCGAACGCGGCCGAAGATCATATTTGCCCCCTACTGGGAAGACGCGCATCCGGATCACGTTTCCGCCAGCCAACTGGCCGATGCCGCCCGGTTTTGGAGCAAACTGACCAAGACCGATATGGAGGGAGAAGCGTACTGGCCACCTCGGATGCTCTATTTCTGGAGCATCCACTTGAGAATTCATCCGAAGCCAGCATTTGTACTGGATATCAGTTCGGTCATCGACGACAAAATGCTGGCGGTGGCAGCATACGAGAGCCAGTTCATTCTCGGTCGTCCGCAAGTTTTTCCGACGGCACTGGACGACATTCGCGACAGAGCGCGTTATTGGGGCTGGGCTATTGGCCGCAGCTACGGCGAACCCTTCGCCAGCCGGGAAGACATCGGCCTGGCCAGCATCAGTTCACTCCTGTAATTGGTCGCGACGACTTGTAGGACGGACATTCCTGTCCGTCCTCTGCTTAGTCGGACATCGTTCAGGCAATGCGCTGGCAAATTATTGCCGTTGCGGAACCCGATTGCCTGGTAGCGCCGTGCGCGCCGGCTTCGAGGCTTTTTCACCCGGCTCATAGTGCGGACGAACATTGCCACGAGTTTTTTGCCGTACGGTCACCTCATCAGCATCGATCGCCTCACTCATGTTGGGGAAGGCGCGAATGATCGTAATCGTTTGCTTATGCTGCGTGAATTCCTGGCCGTCTTTCAGTTTCACGACCATGTCGACGAACTGTTCGACCTGAGAATGAATGGGCAGGCCGGTTCTCAAATCGATCGTGCAATTCCCTGATGATTTTCCACCTTTAATGGAAAGCTGCACCCCTTTTTCGGCGGCTTGAGGCACTGCATCAATCGAAAAAGCCGCCGGGATAATGTCACCCAGGATCGAGACTTCCGCCTGCTTGTCATCCAGATGCTGCAACGTATAGCGATTTTTGCAGATCATTGGGACCGGCTGTTGTGTCTGCCGCGTCACCGTCCAGGTTTCGCCAGTCTTGACCTTGGTGGTGGGCAATAAGCCGATACTGTCGTCCACAAAATTGGCGATTCCGTAGACTCCGGACTGCGATTCCAGATTGTTCCAGACTTCCGCATAGCGATCTTCGGGAACATTCTTCAAACAGCGTTCCAGGAATGCTTTAAATTCGACGATGCCTTCGATTTGATTCTCGGCGCCGAGCCAGAACGAGAAACTGTTTCCGACCAGGCCGTGATAAGGACGGACCACCATTGGCAGCGGTTCCTTGGCTGTCCGCGAATCGTACATCAGCTTCTTGCCCTGGATTTCTCGCTGGAATTTGACAGCATGAAATTGCACGCCCATCTGCTTCTGCCCCGCTCGGGGCCCGCTCTCGGGCATGGCTTCCACGGTAACGGTCAGCAAAAACTCCTTCGCCGCCATGCTTTTTTCGGTCCCGTTTTCACCGGGTTGCATCACGATCGTCGTGATCGACTTCTGCAAGGGAAATCGGTCGCCAACCTTCAATCGCAATGCGAGATTGGGGGCTTGGGTCGCGGCGGCGGCTGTAGACGCGGAAGTTGATTCTTCCGCGCCGCCGTCTGCCGTCTTTTGATTTTCCGTCTTGTTGCAAGCTGCGAGGAGACACAGCGCGAGAATATTCAGGCACCAGGCAAGGCACTTACCAGGCGCCTTCCGGCGGGCAATCACCGAAACTGAGTTCGTGGCATTCGGCGTATTTAGTACAGACGGTGGCTGCATTTCCGACATCTCCTCCATGAAACGTCAGTGATCGTGGTCGTGTAAGGGGCGGACCTTACCAGTTTTACAGGAAATGAGCCAGATGAAAAAATGCCGAACCAATCACTCACTCACCGTTATTGTTCTTCAGCATTCGCGGCCAGGTCAATCACCGGTTGGACGTTCTTTCGCTTCTTTCCATCCGTCTTCACAACAAACAAACTGACACTCTTGGCCTCGGTTCCATAGACGGCCTTTTGATCAAAATAGTACAACGATTCATTGTCGATCCAACCGGGGAACATTCCACCTCCGCCGCCCAGGGCCAGCCCTTTGTACGATTCAGCGACGAGCAGGGATTCGTCGAGTTTTCCCAGTTCGCAGATCTCCACATTGACTCGATCGAGTGTAAAACCTTCCGGTTCTGTACCAATCGCTAAACGCTTGCCATCGGGAGAGAAGATGGCGAATTCCGCCTTCTTATTGGTCTCTTTGACTTCTCCAGTTGCGACCGAGATTTGAAACAGCTTCTTGTCGAAGGCTTCCTTTTGGGACAAGTCGGTACCGACTTTTCCAGCTGCGTGCCCCGCGATGATCACAGTCTTTCCGTCAGGCGAAAGGTCGAAGTAGAACGACTTATCAGCGACCGCGCTGCAGATTGGCGTGATCTTTCCACTACTGATATCGATTGCTGCGATATTTCCGGCAAAACGATCGTCCTTCACTTTCGACACGATTTGGAACACCAGGAGACGCTTGGAATCGGGGAACCAGCGGGTGAGTACGCCAACTTTTTGGGCCAGGCTCTTGGTCTTTCCATCCTTCACATTGACCAGTTGAACTTCTGGAACCTCAGTCTTGAGGACTGGATCCTCTCGTGAAGGAACCAACGATACCGCCAGCTGTGTTCCGTCAGGGGAATATCGAACGTAAGCCGTTTTTTCTCCCTGGAACACTTTTCGAGGTTTTCCACCTGCGACCGGGACAGTGTAAAACTCGAATTTCTGAAAACCATCCTTTGCCTTCACGATCGCCAGGAGTTCCTTCCCGTCCGGTGAAAACCTCGCGTACACCGGCTCTCCGAGTTCATTTCCGATCACTTTGGTCAACTTGCCATTGGCGACTTGAAAAGTGAAAAAGCCTTCGGCGCGTGCGATGACAACTCTGCCTTCACTCACGTCGAGTTCAATCGGGAAGCAGCCGGCAATCAGAATGAGTAGTCCGAACACGGTCAGGGACAAATAGCGTCGCATAAGTGACTGCCTTGAGAATAGGTGTGATTTTCGGGGCGTAACCTCTTCGCCGCCGATCTCGTCGGATTGTCAAGTTTAATCAGCTGACCATGCTTGTCTAGTAGGAGTTTGCCCGCATTTTCAATGGATTTTGCGAGTTCACCCGCAACTGATTGAGGGGATGAAGAAATCTGGCACGGTCTCGACAAACGACCCGTTGAAAAACTACGATGCCGACATGACTTCGCCCAATCGACCTCGCCGTTCTGCCCCGCCCACGCTTCGAGATCCCGCGTCACTTCTCGCTGCGCGATCCTTGGACCAACCCCAACTCGGCAGTGTCCCGCGGGTGCAAGTGAAATCACCGACGAGCCATCCTTTTCTCTACCGGAAACGAATTGGCGAGATTCCCGCGGGTTTGCGGGACGGCGATCTCGTGCAAGTGACATATGGTTCCAACGAGGTCCTCGGATACGGGTTGTATAATTCCAAGGCCGAAATGACGGTCCGAATGCTGAGCCTGGGACCGGAATTGATCACGTCCGAGTTTTGGGACCGGCTGCTGGACCGCGCGGTCCGCTTGCGACGCGACCTGCTGCGGTTGGATTCGCACACCGACACATATCGCGTGATTCACGCCGAGGGAGATGGCTTTTCAGGTCTGGTCGTGGACCGCTACGGCGATACGTTGTCGGCGGAAGCCTACAGCCTGGGAATGTATCAACGCCTGGAAGCCATCCTGGAGCGGTTGGGAATGCAATGCGGAACGAAACACTGGCGAATCCGCACAGCTCCGCAAGTGCATGGGCAGGAGGGATTCGTCGGGCCCGAGCCCACGACTTCCGCGGATGCCCCCGAACGAGTCACGGTGCAGGAATTTGGGACCCGGTTCCGAGTTGAATTTGCCGGTGGTCACAAAACCGGATTCTTCTGCGATCAGCGTGACAATCGCCGACGGCTGGCCGAATTCTGCCGAGACCGGACGGTTCTGGATATCTGCTGTTACACCGGGGGTTTTGCGATTCAAGCGAAGAAACTGGGCCAGGCGCGGGAAGTTACGGCGATCGATCTGGATGAAGTCCCGCTTGAGCTGGCCAAGGAAAATGCCAATCTCAATCAGGCTCGAATCAATTTTGTGCACGCGGATGCCTACGCCTACATGCGAGACATGGTGCGTAACGGCCGTAAATATGAAGTCGTGATTCTCGACCCCCCCAAACTGATTCGAAATCGAAGGGAACTCGAAGAGGGAACGCGGGCCCACTTTGACTTGAACCGCCTGGCCATGCAACTCGTTGAACCCGGCGGACTGCTGCTCACCTGTTCGTGCAGCGGTCTGCTGGACGAACCCACGTTCTTGCGATTGCTCCATTCAGCCGCGCAGAAAGCCGTGCCGCAAGGGACGGAGACCGATCTGCTGAAGCCGGGAAGAACACTACAGATCCTGGAAAAGACCGGCGCCGCCGCCGATCATCCGGTCAGTACGACGTGTCCCGAAACAGAATACTTGCGTGCGATGTGGCTGCGCGTGCTGTGATGGCAGTTTTCGGTAAAATTGACAAATCCCATAGAGACTCTTCGCAAATCTCCCGCCACCCCGCTCGCCGGGGTGGTTCAACGGCCTTTGCACTACTTGAACCCTGGAAAAAGAGTAGTGCATAGGCCGTGGACCCACCGGGGCAAGCCCAGTGGCGGGGGATCGAAAAGACTCATTCGTGGCGGCGAACAGTATCAGATTCCGACGGAGCGTTTACTGAATCATGTACGATTTGATTGGCGATATTCACGGACACGCCGATGAACTCGAGCAATTACTGGACATTCTGGAATATCGAAAAATCAACGGCGTGTACCGGCATCCTGAACGCCAGTTGATTTTTCTGGGTGACTTTATCGATCGCGGGCCGAAAATCCGACAAGTCCTGGAAATTGTCCGGCCCATGGTTGAAGAACGGGCGGCCCTGGCCGTAATGGGCAACCATGAGTTGAACGCCCTCGGCTATCATACAGAAGATCCGGAATCGCCCGGCCAATACCTGAGGCGACGAAACCCGACCAATCAGAAGCAGCACCAGCAAACCCTCGACCAACTCACGCCGACAGAACTCCGCTTTTATCTGGAGTGGTTTCGGAAGCTGCCAATGTGGCTGGAACTGGATGGACTGCGGGCCGTCCATGCCTGTTGGGATGACCGTTCCATGTCTCTGATTGCGGCGGCAGTGGACCCGCAATGTGGATTGACGCCCGACCTGTTGCAGTCTGCCTGCAGACCGCGAAAGGCGTTATTTCACCCCGTAGAGACTGTTTTGAAGGGCAAAGAAGTTGCATTGCCGGACGGCGTCAGTTTTGAGGACAAAGATGGACACGTACGCACTCGCACGCGTGTTCGCTGGTATGTTTCCCCCGAACATCACACCTATCGCAGTTATGCATTGACGAATCTGATCGATTCCGATTTGGAGTTGGATCGCACCGTGATCCAGGAGGCCGCGCCCTATCCGTCGACGGCCAAGCCCGTCTTCATTGGTCACTACTGGTTGAATGAAAAGAGACCGGAACTCCTGGCCGAGAATGTCGCCTGTCTGGACTTCAGCGTGGCGAAAGGGGGATTCCTATGCGGCTACCGCTGGCGGGGGGAACAGAAATTAAGCAATGACAACTTTGTCTGGAAGGACAGACCATGACATCCAAAAACCTCTATGCGGATCTTCCTGAACACCTGCCGGATGAGTTGTTTTCAACTTTATTGACTGCCGCCGACGTCCGCATTGAGCGAATCATCTCGCGGGGCCACGCGTCGCCCGAAGGGTTCTGGTATGACCAGGATCAACACGAGTGGGTGATTGTGCTGCGTGGTGCTGCCCGGCTGCGTCTCGAAGGTGAAGAGCCCCCGATCGAACTGCGCGTCGGCGACTTCGTGAACATTCCGGCACATCGACGCCACCGAGTCGAATGGACAACGCCAAACGAGCCAACCGTCTGGCTGGCCGTGTTCTATCGGGCATTATTGTCATAAATGCACTTGCGGTGATTGAACAAGACTTATTCGGACCGATAGGACGTAACACTCTCATAAGTCCCATGCGTCACATCAGTCCCATTCCGCACAAGCCGGCGGCTTATGCTACGATTAGGACCATGAATAGGCGGAATGTCCCGGCGCAAATTCTTCTTCGCTCTTATCTAGAAACGAATTCTCCATGAGCGTCTTCCTGATCGGCACGCTGGACACGAAGGGACACGAGATCGGGTTCGTTCGCGACTTGCTGCGAAGCTATGGTCTCGAGACACGGGTAATCGATGCGAGCAGCGGCGGCGAGCCGGCGATCACCCCGGATGTGGACCGCGAGGCTGTATTTCAAGCGGCAGGAACTTCGTTCGCTCAAATCTTAGCCCAGGGAGATCGCGGTACCGCAGTGACGACAGCCGCAGTCGGCGTCACGAAACTCATTCAGCAATTCCATGTCCGAGGTCAGGTTGACGGCGTACTGGGATTGGGGGGCTCCGCGGGCAGCACGATCGCAACCTCTGCCATGCGGGCCTTGCCAATCGGTATTCCCAAATTGATGGTCAGCACCCTGGCTTCGGGACAAACCCGGCCCTATGTCGGAGATAAAGACATTCTGATGCTGAATTCGGTCGTAGATATCATTGGTATCAACCGAGTCAGCCGGCTGGTACTCGGCGAGGCTGCCAGGGCGATGGCCGGAATGGTTCAGCGTCCGGCACCCCCTGCGCCGGCCGCCGAGAAACCACTCATCGCGGCGACGATGTTTGGCGTCACGACCCCCTGTGTGCAGCAAGCCCGGGAAATTCTCGAAGCCGCGGGTTACGAAGTCCTGGTCTTCCATGCCACCGGCAACGGCGGTCTGGCGATGGAAACTTTGATCGCCGATGGCTTGATTGCTGGAGTCCTCGATATTACCACGACGGAACTCGCGGATGAACTGGTCGGAGGAACCTTGTCCGCCGGTCCGAATCGGCTGACTGCGGCCGGCAAACTGGGGATTCCACAGGTAATCTCGGTTGGAGCTTTGGACATGGTCAATTTCGGGCCGCGAGAAACTGTGCCCGAGCGGTTTTCAGATCGCCAATTCCATGTCCATAACGCAACGGTGACGCTCATGCGGACGACTCCCGATGAAAATCGCTTGCTGGGGCATGAGATCGCCCGAAAAGCCCGAACGGCCATCGGACCGACAGCGATCCTGCTGCCGTTGCGAGGACTATCAGCCATCGACCAGGCGGGGCGACCGTTTGACGATCCGACAGCACGAGAGGCCCTCTATTCGGCCATACGCAATTCGGCGGGCGACATTGAGGTTCTGGAGTTGGACGCCCACATCAACGATGCCTCATTCGCGGCCGCCGCTGCCAATAAATTGTTGGCTTTGTTGCGGCACAACTTGAAAACCAAGCATTCGTAGACCATGATTCTTCTAGAGATCAAGTGGATTGTCCGTGTCATCGTCGATCACCAATCAAACACCAAGTAAAAACAACCGTGAAACTCAACGACTCAGAGACTGTTGCCATTTCCACCAACGAGAAGGCCTGTCAGGACCTGTTGGATTCCGTCGTCCGGGAGATGAACGACGGGCGGGCAACTCAGGAAATCAATGCCGAACTCGTGCGGCACAAATGGTCTCGAGATGCGGCGACGCGTTTTTGCGAAATGGCTTCCACTGTCTGCCGGGAAATGAAATTCCTCCCCGAACACCGGACGGCCTGTGCCAAACGTGGCTATGACAGCATGCAATCGGCAATGGGTTGGATCGGCTTTGGTGCCTGTGCCGCGGCGATGCTGTATTTGATGGGAAATGACACCAGAGGATTCGTCAAATTCTCTCTATTGCCGATCCTGTTTGGCGCGGTGGAACTGGTCTCTGGTTTCTTACTCTGGTGGCCGCACCGGGAATTCCAGAGTCAGGCGACTGACGGGCAAAAGACTCGTCAGGAAGCACGCTGAAAGTTTCTTTCACAATCCACATCAGGTCAGCAGTTTCGAGACTTCGACGATAGACTGTTTGAGCAATCGCTTCCAGATAGCAGGCTGCCACCAGTTTTTCCAGTCCGCCAGACTGGACTCCAGTCCTTCCTGCGCGACTGAGATCAGTTCGTTTCCAGTCCGATGCCGGTTGAACTCGGCCTGCAGTCGCTCCAATCTGACGACAGCGTCGTGGAGTTCACCGAGCTTTTCCTGCATGTCCTGTAAGGCCTGGATCGGCTCCTGGAGTTTCAGTTTCGAATCAATCTCCGCGACAAACTCCATTCCATAGCGAAGTCGCTTGGCGGCGATTCGCAGCTGATGCAAGGCCTTGAAGTTATCGTGATCATCAGGAAAATTGTGAATCAAACCGTCCAGGATGTGAAACAACCAACGACCAAGCTGATGCCGCCAGTTTACCAATCCGTTCTGTTCATGTTCATCCGACAGATCCAGCCCATTTGCCGCATGTTCATCGGCACCCGCGTCGGACGATGACAGTTTCTGAAGGTGTTGCTCAAACCGATGTTGCTGAATCGCTTTCTGTGCACGATCAGCAACCGGAGGATATTCCTCTTTAATGGCTTGAGAAACTGACTTCACCAGCTTCCGCTGAGGTTTACTGGTCGCTTGTTTTTCTAACCATTTCAGAAAGATCTCATTGTCGCGCAGGGGATTACACAATTTGCGAATCTGATGCATCCGCTGTCTGATCCAGTTCGATTTTGTTGCGGCAAGGATCCCGGTACTGGCACACAATGCCGTTTCACCGCGTCGGCAAGCCACTCGGAGATCATGGATCAGCTTCGATTTCGACACTTTTTCCGTATCGATTGATGCGTCTTCTTCAGAATTGGTGGGAGTTACCGCAAGCCGGACGACAGACTGTTTTCCATGCGACGTCCCGTTGGCCATCGCCTCTAATAGGTCCGCCACATCCTTCAATCGTTGTCGCACACAACGTTCAACCGGATTGATTCGAGTCATTGTCTTCATTAGAGCACGCCGTCGATTTTCTGATGAATTCACCCTTCCGGCGGTTGCCGGTCCCAGGCGCTGACAACAAACCAGGCGAGCGGTGGGTGTAAACCCACTGGTTCTTGGGTATTTTGCCTGCTTTAAGGTACAAGCCGCCTCGGCGAAAGAGAATCAATCCCTTCACGAAGTTGTCAGATGCGGCTGGCAACACTCTTTGAACTTCTTTCCGCTGCCACAGGGGCACTTCGAATTTCGGCTGATGCGGCCCCGAGGACGAAGATGGCTCATCAGGCTGGCTGGATCCTGATGAAACATTTTTCTCAGCATATTATACAGGACTGGATCTCGTTGTTGCAGGATTTCAGGTGACTTGAAGAAATATTCGGTCAGCACCGCGAAGAATTCATGGTCGTTTGTGTAGCCATACTCATTCATGTGCGCCTGGTTCGATTTCGGATGCGATAACTCGCGGCCGACATATCCGGCCCACTCCCGCATGATGTCCAGAGGGACCTCTGCCGGTAAACCATGACTTACCTCTTCCTGTTCAATCAGATGGGCGAATTCGTGGATTCCCACGTTTTCTTTGTCTGAACTCCCACTGAATCCTGCCAACAATGCCGGCTTGGAAAGAATCATCACGCCACTCAGGTGACCAAATCCCGCCAATCCCAGAATATTGCGATCTTCCGTGCCTTCCGTTTTATATTCCTGATTGAACGACGTCGGATAAACC
Organism: Planctomycetaceae bacterium; assembly: GCA_028291565.1. Lineage (GTDB taxonomy): Bacteria > Planctomycetota > Planctomycetia > Planctomycetales > Planctomycetaceae > JAKFVC01. Next base: position 13,758 of record JAQGHT010001205.1, read on the forward strand.
AGGACTTCACTGAGTCGATGGTATTCCCAATCGTGAAACCCAAAAACGGGAATGATCGCGCTGGCTGCAACGAGAACTCGGATCGCCTCATCGACTTCCGTTCGAACACCCGTGATTTGGATTTCGTCCAGAAAGACTTGTACGAGGCTGCGGAATCTCGCTTTTCCAGGCTCGTCCAGTGCCTGATAGAATCCGACTCGCGACCGTAAAATGGCTTCGCGCGCAGCCGAAAACGGTTGCTGCATGACGGCCAGACGGCGCCGGCATTTGCGGCGCAGGAACCAGTAGGTGGCGGCTCCGAGCAACGATCCCCAGATCATGTACTTGACGTAGCCGCCTCGCAGTCCAAACGCAGAAACCATGGTAAATAACAGCAAGGCAGCAATTGCGGAGTGCCATTGATTGCGGCGATTCAATTCAGGTGTCACGAGCAATTCGAAGTCTCCGAAGTCAATCTGAGTTTGAATCGGATGATATCAGATCCGCATCGGCGAACGAAATCGAGAGCCCTGACACCGAATCGAAACCTGCGCCAATCTGCCTTCGATTCGATATAATCCCAGCGAACTGCATCGTTTCGTGTCCTGAAATCTTGACTCATTCTCATGTCGACAATCTTCCTAACTCCTGAATCGGCAATGCGTAAGGCCCTGGAGCTGGCGGCCTTGGGAGCGGGCTTCGTCGAACCTAATCCGATGGTTGGGGCGGTCGTTGTCGCCCCCGACGGACGCTGCCTTGGGATGGGTTACCATCAACGATTTGGGGGACCGCATGCCGAAGTTCACGCACTGCGAGAGGCCGGCGAACTCGCTCGCGGGGCAACACTTTATGTCACATTGGAGCCTTGCTGTCACCACGGGAAAACTCCGCCTTGCACAGATGCTGTTATTGCCGCCGGAATGAGACGGGTTGTTGTTGCCGTGACAGATCCTTTTCCCGCGGTGGCCGGAAAGGGTATCGCACAACTGCGCGCGGCAGGAATTCGTGTGGAAACAGGACTTGGGGAACATGAAGCGCTCGCATTAACCGCGCCGTTTCGAAAACTGGTGTTACAGCAACGGCCGTTTATTACTGCCAAATGGGCAATGTCATTGGATGGCAAGCTGGCTGCGCATACCGGGATTTCCAAGTGGATTTCCAACTCGGAATCGCGAACTATCGTGCACCTGATACGCGGCCGGATGGACGGGATCCTCGTCGGTATTGGAACTGTTCTGGCTGACGATCCGCTGTTGACGGTTCGGCCGCCTGGTGCTCGAACTCCAACACGAATCATTCTGGATAGTCAGGCTCGATTGCCAATCACATCCCAGCTGATTCAAACGATTTCCGCAGCTCCTGTTTTAGTCTTCGCGTCCGAATCCGCCCCTGTCGACCGCGTGACCAGGATCCGCGATACGGGGGCCGAGATCATCTGCCTGCCGCCAGATTCAAAGGGACATCCTGACCTGTTGCGGATCTTAGGTGAACTTGGTGCGCGACGTATGACAAACGTTCTGGTCGAAGGCGGAAGCGATATCCTGGGGCGGTTCCGCGACGCACAAGAAATCGATGAAGTGCATACTTTCATAGCTCCAAAACTGATTGGAGGCCGAGATGGATTCAGTCCAATTGGCGGTCAGGGAGTGAATTCACCCGAATTCGGAATGCCATTGATCGACCCCATTGTTGAGCGAATCGGAAACGATATTTATGTTCACGGCAGAATTCATTCGTCGAAAGGAAGTGGCTGACACTTCTATAAGTCGTGAAAACCCTTCAAGGGAGTCATGACTGGTTCTTTAGCTGCTTCTTACGATCATTCGCAACGTCCCTATCGAGAAACCATGTCCAACGATTTTGGCAAGCCCAAGCCTAACCCGAATTCACAATCCAATCCCTTCAACAAGCTTCCACCTCAGGATCTGGATGCGGAACGTGGCGTTTTAGGCAGCATTTTGTTGTTCAACGACGTAATTGACGATGTCGCGGATGTCATTACGTACAATCATTTTTATCTCGACGCCCACCAGATGATCTTCAAAGCCATCTTCCGGCTGCACGAGAACGGCATTCGGGGCATTGATGCGGTGACCGTTTCGAATGAATTGCAAAAACGCGGTGAGCTGGAAACCATTGGCGGCGACAATTACCTGATCCAGGTGCTGGAATCGGTGCCCCACGCCGCACATGCCAAGTACTACGCGGGGATCGTCCGCGACAAATACATCCAGCGCAGTTTGATCTATGCCTGCACCGAGATTCTGCGCGATGCTTATGAAGACGCCAAAGAGACTGAAGACATTCTGCGTGATGCCGAGCACAGCATTTTCAAAATCCTGGAACAGCAGGAAACCTCTGACAAGATCGAACTCCGCGACATTCTGATGAAAACGTTCGATCGCATCAACGAGCGATTAGAACATGATGGTCAAATTAGTGGCTTGCCAACAGGATTCACCGACCTGGATGCCAAGACGAATGGACTGCATCCGACCGAACTCGTGATCCTGGCGGCGCGTCCCGCGATGGGCAAGACGGCCTTCGTGATCAACATGGCCGAAGGTGTCGCTCGACTTTCGGGCAAGGGCGTGCTGATCTTCAGTCTGGAACAATCCAAGCTGGAACTGGCGGAACGGTTGCTGTGTATCCAGGGACGTCTTGACGGTCACAAACTACGGAAAGGCGAAATGGATGACGAAGAACGGGAACGCCTGATTCAAGCCTCGAATGATTTGAGTGAATTGCCGATCTTCATTGACGACTTCCCCGGCCGCACGATGGCCCAGGTCGGCGCCATTGCGCGCCGGCTGAAACGGCGCAGCAATCTCGGGTTGGTGATCATTGACTATTTGCAATTGATCGAGCCGGAAGATAAGCGGGCACCGCGCGAACAACAGATCGCCCAGATCGCCCGCCGACTGAAATTTCTGGCCAAGGAAATGGAAGTGCCGGTGATTGCACTGTCGCAATTGAATCGCGGTGTCGAACTGCGAGAGGACAAGCGGCCGCGATTGGCGGATCTTCGGGAAAGCGGCGCCATCGAACAGGATGCGGACATGGTGATGTTTCTGCACCGTCCGGATTCTTATGATCCCGAAGATCAACCAGGCCTGGCGGAAATCATCATCGCCAAACATCGTAGCGGTCCGACCGGCATCGTAAATCTGACCTGGAAGAAAGAGTCGATGCGCTTTGTCGACTTCAGTAGCCTCGCTGAACCCGAAGGTGGATATTTCGGATCCAGCGATGTTCCGTTCGATATGTAGGATGGACATTCCTGTCCGTCATGCAGCGATATTCGTCCTGGGTTGCATTTGACGGGTTGCATTTGACGGGTTGCAACGCGATGCCGCATGCACTCGCCAGATCGCAACTTCCATCCTGCATTTGCTCGACCGAGAGGAATGCCGGCCAGCCCCACGGCGGACATAAAAGTCCGCCGTTCTTGCAAGCTGGATTCAGGCGCTGACGCGAATTGTTGGCTTCATGGGTTCGGAGTGCGAATCACGTAAATTCGCTGCGGTCTCCAAAGCCGATTCCAACTGCGACACTAACTCACGTTGCGCGTCGACCATCGATTCCGCCACCTGGGCGAATTGGAGTTCGCGGTGCGAAATCGTTTCTGAACGTCGTTCCAGGACTTTGGTCAATTCTTCCAGATCGCGACAGAGACGATCCAGGTCGACTCGAAATTCTGCTTCCGCCTCGGTGACGGAATGCGACACTTCAGATGCCGCTGTTCGCGTCCGATTTTGCACGAACATTGGCGCCACGCCGTGTCGTACGTCCGAAGTTCGTGTCTGCTGTTTGAGCGCTTGCAAAAGAGCCTGTGCTCCAGCATTACGGCCTCGTTCGAAGCGTTCGACATGCCCCATTTCGCCTTCCAGGCGTTCCGTCAACTCGGCGGCGGACAGTTCACCCAAATGTTCCGCAGGACCACGTGCTGAACGAGTGGCGGTTCCAAAGGCTGAGGGAGGCAATTCTGGCAATACGTGCGCCAGAAATTGAAATGCCCCAATCTCGATCCGATCACCGTCACGCAGCCATTCGCCGCGGGTCAACTCCCCGTTCAGGCGGGCCAGCGGTTCCGCCGCCAGGGTCTCGAACCAGACCCCATTTTCACGGGTCTGAATCAAGCTATGAATGGCGGGAAAGGACTCGCCACCCAGCCGGAGATCACATCCGGGGCCGGATCCGATGAAAAATCGGGGCCCGGAAATCGGTCGTTGAGGAAACCGTGTCAGACCTCGGCAGATCTCAAGGATCATGCGCGGCGTCCGATCGGGATACCCGGTGGCATCCGCTTCGGTTGTCGGTTGCGAGTTGAATTCGGTTACCGTCATACGGTCAACCTTTGATAATCAGAGAGGAAGAGAAATCCCATTCGAAGTGCACTCGCACATTCAGAGTCTGGTCTCTGTGATTTCGTCAATGCAGTGACTTGTCATGAATCATTTCCGCCGGGGCAGTAGGTGCCCAAATGTGCAGAGACTTGGATTGGACGCTTTTGTGGTATCAAAATGCTTAAGAGGCAAACTATTCCGTCAGGCAATGACTCGAATTCGTCCGCTCGGACAAGACTGGCAAATCTTGCCGGATCTAGGGCGTTCTGCGAAAAGATTTCAATAAACGGGGACGATTTCGCCAAGAATCATGCGCGACAGTCAGGCGGATACAAGTCCGAAGCGCCATTGAGTGCGTCGATACGACTCCAGGGCAATTGATCGTCCAATCGATTCGGCTACGACCGGCCCGGCCCGAAAGCAATCCGCAATCCGTCATAGGCCAGTTCGACACCGGCTGGCAGCATGGCATTTGAGGTGTGATATTCCAGGCTATGACTGGTGTGCGTGAAATACGTCTGGCGTGGATGAACTCGATCAACGACTTCCAAGGCCTGACTCACCGATAAATGCGTGGGATGCGGTTTTTCTCGCAAAGCTCCGAGGACCAACGTATCCAGGCCTTGCAGCAGTGGCCAACTTTCTTCGGGGATTTCACTGACATCGGTGCAGAATGCCAAGTCGTAAATCCGAAAGCCGACGATGGGCAGCTTCCCGTGCAATAAACGGATGGGTTGAATCGGAACTCCGAGGATTTCCACAGGTTCGAGACCCAACCGGTTCATTTCGAGCATCGGAATCGAACCCGGATGAATATTGGCCTGAGCTTCACCAAACGCGTAGCTGAAGGCGCGTCGAATCTGATGCTCAACGATTTCCTCGCAATAAAGCGAAACAGGCTTTCCGAGGTAATGGCCAAACAATCGCAAATCGTCCAGGCCGAAGATGTGGTCCGCATGGCTGTGAGTGTACAGGCAGGCGTGGATCAGATCAATTTTCTCGCGAATCAGCTGAATTCGCAGCTCGGGCGACGTATCGATCAGAATATTCCCCTGCGGAGCCATAATAATGGCTCCGGAACGCGTCCGTTTGTTTCGCGGGTCGGGTGATTCACAAACGGCGCAATGGCAGCCGATCATGGGGACTCCGTGACTCGTCCCGCAGCCCAGAATGAGAAACTCAAACGAGGTCCGGCGCGTCAACTCAGCAGGCAAAATCAATTCGGACACGGAGCAGTTTTCCCTCGCAATGCGATTCGAAATCCAGTCGCAGCAGATGCACGGCAGAAATTCAGCTGTAGGATGGGCACTCATGCCCGTCCGCATTTGACTCACGTCAGGCAGCCCAAGGTTCAAATTTCCGTTCGAACCTTTTTCAGAAAAAACCTATATTTTGTATCCCGACTTAGCTTGTCTAGAGCGGTTTAACCCTGCGTCTTCCGGTTTGTGATCGGAGTATCGTGCCACTGCTTGCCGTTGTACTCAACGGAAGCAGTGCAAACACAAGCTCGAGGTTGCACTGCTTGAGGATTGAGTACATTCCCAAAGCAGTGGCACCGGAAGATCCAAAGTTAAATCGCGCTAGCCGCAATGTATCGTTCCGTTTGGAGTCACGCCAGTTCGGCTTTATGACGGACAGGAATGTCAGTCTACAGAAATTCGCTGCTTCCTTGCATCACGTATTCGAATTCCGCCATCTCGTCAGAGCCTTCGTCCGTCCCCTGCCAGACAACATCCGCGTAATCTCCAACGCCATCAATCCATTCCTCACCCAGCTCGTCCCGGATCTCGAGCGGCAGCAGCAAAATCAGCCGCTTGGCACCTTTACGACGGCCGGGCGCCATCGAATAAAAACGATCCAGATACGACGACAGCCGATAGCTCACACGCAGCAATCCGATCAACAGATCGGGTGTGACCGATTCAGGATGCGATCCAGGTTCCAGAACGATTTGCAAAGTGGTGTGTGGATTTTCGGTGAGACATTGATCAATGCAGCGTTCCATTTCGGTTCGATGCAGCAAGAAATCGTCGGCCTGGAACCACAAGGTAAAAGCCTGCGCCCGTTCGCCCGCGGAAGGCAACTCCTGTTGAATTGCAATCGGCCGCTCAAAATCGAGCTGCCAGACATGGCATAAGCTCGCGGCGGGCGGCGCGACTTCCAGATCGGGAATCACCGGATCGGGCAGCGGATCAAATTCCGTCTCGAAGATTTCCTGAGCCTCGGCCATCAACGTGTAAAAATCCTGAGTTTGCAAGGTCGGAGTCTGTAACACGTAATACGGTGGCTGAGGTTGGAATTTCAGACCCAACGCTTCCGCTTCCTGTCGGAAGGCTGTTCCCGGCAGGATCGCCAGATTGAAAACCTGCACTAAATCGTACAGATCACTGTCCTTGAGATAGTGCATCCCGCGCCGGATCGATTCGACCGTATCGCCTGGAAGTCCGATGATCAGATCCACCTTGACCCGGATTCCATTGGCCCGCATTGCTCGGACACCCCGCTCGAAGGCCTTCATGTTGTTCTTGCGGTCCATCAACTCCTGGGCCAGCGGATCGACCGACTGCAGGCCGATTTCCACTTCGGTGAAATTCGCCTGGGCCAATAATTCGGAAATCTCCTGGTTGATGCCTTCCGAACGGAGTTCGCCAAAATAGGCGAATTGCTTGTTGGGGTTGCAGTCCGCGAGCAGTCGCAGGAAATCCGCGAAATCCTTGCGCTGGTTCAGCGTCGGATCGAGCAACACGACTTCTTTCGCATGGTGTTCCCGGGCATGTTGCAGATTGGCGACGATCTTGTCACGCGAAACGAAATACAAGTCGTCGTAACTCTTCGGGTAGTAGCAAAACTTGCATTTGAAAATGCAACCCCGGATCGTCTCCAGTAACATCATGTCGTCATCGGCCGCGTCGAGGATCCCTTCCAGATAAGGCGACGAAATGACATTCAGATTGGGCAATGGAGTACGAAATAACGGAAACAGATCCACCGGAACAGCGGGCGGAATGGTCTGTCCACCGGCCGCGACAGTCTTCTTTGCTGCCGACGTGACATACAACCCCGGAATCGCCTTGGTGGGCAACGGCGAATCGATCAATGCCGACAACGTTTCCGTGAAGGTCTGTTCGCCTTCGCCGATACTGGCGAAATCGAGGACCGGCGATTTCAGAATCCAATCGTTATCCGCGGTGATTTCCGGTCCGCCAACGATTGTCAACAAGTCCGGACGTCGCGATTTGAGGCGTTCGATCACCCACAGATTGCGATTGATATTCCACAAATAGGACGTGAAACCCACCATCCACGGATCGAGATCCAAGATCGCATCGACTAGACCCTGATCGCTGAGCGTATTGGCCAGTTTTGGCGAAAAAATCAGGATCTCGTAATGTTCTTCGAGTCCCTT
>JAQGHT010001210.1 GCA_028291565.1 Planctomycetaceae bacterium
TAAAAACTCGGTGGTTTTATTTTCGACGCGACTTCCGCTGTTGGCCCGAGAGCTTGCAGCAACTCCTGATGCAGTGTACATTCTTTCCGGTTTGGAGAGCCCATTCGATCTTGAATTGCTGGCATCATTCGCTCCCGATGCTGTGAAAGCATATGGGGATCTGTGCGATGATTTAGTGAAGAGTGTCGGTGGACTTCCGCTGGCAATCGTTGTTGCAGGCAAGATGCTTCAGCGGGAACATGCTGCTGGCGGTGACGTTCAGGAACTCCTGGAAACGATCCGCGAAGATGCGCGAAAACTTCTAACGCAGCCAGTTCCTCCCGATATGGCAGATTTGCTGAATCAAACAACTCCCGACGTGGTCGCTGTATTGCGGCGAAGCACAAGTTCTTTGAGCCAGGAATTGAAGGAACAGTTTGCAAAGTTGGGAACCTACCCGGCAACGCCTGGAGTTTTTCCGTTGCGGATGGTCGCACGTACTTGGAAACTCCCCCCAGAAGAGGCGAAGGCCACTGCAAGGAAGTTCGTTGACTTGGGACTGATAAACGTTGCTAAGAGAGGCCATTATCAGATCCACCCATTGATCAGAGCATTAGCGTTATTCGAGTGGGACCAATTTCATGAAAAACGAAAGTCGTGAGTCGCGGAGCGAGCTTTTATTGCAGACTGCAGCGGATTTGTTACAGGAATTTGAGGAATTATCACGGAGATTTGCCTCATATAAACAGCAAGCTACTGCCGTTGTCGCGATGCGACAAATTCAGGACCTTGTCCGTGAAACATTGAAAGAACTCGTATCACAGGTTTCCCGCTCAGTCGGTCTGGCGGAAATGGGTGCGAAGCTTCTTTGCACGGCAGTACGACTGAATGAGAGCGTTTTCTCGGCCGAAGAAAGGATCGCATGGATTGAGGCTTTCCGGCAGCGATCATCTGAATTCCAGGACCGGCAGTTGACGGGGAAGTTATTGGGCAATCTCGGAAATGCGTTAGCCGACACCGGTCGGTTGGATGACGCTGATAGGGTACTTCAAGAACGTCTAGCGGAGGCGAAGGCGCAGCAGGACAATTTAGCGGAGTCCCTTGCTCAGGAACATTTGGGAAAACTCTGTTTACGTAGAGGACATGTTCTAGATGCGGTGCCATTGCTGGAAGCGGCGTTTGCGGCTTCCAGGTGTCGGCAGGATACGGTCGCTATCGGTCGCCTTATGGTCGAGATTGCGGAACTTCGGTTTCGTCAGGGGGACATTGAAGGTGGTCTACATCTATTACGAGAACGCCTCGCCCACCAGGAACAGGGTGGCGACACGCAGTATACGTTGACGACTTGCCAGAGATTGGCCGAACGGTTGGGCGACCTCGGCCGTATTGATGAAGCACAACGGTACGCTGAACGCGGACTCGAGCTTGCGAAGACATTGCGGCTCCCTATTCGCCGAGCATCAATAATGGGAACACTCGGGAACTTGGCTTATGAACGCAATGATTTTACAGAGGCCCGACGACTGTTTTCGGAAGCCCGCAAAATCTTTCGACGGCACGGTCGGATTGTCGAACAGGGCACTACAGCGACAAGTTTGGGACTTGTTGCGTGGAAAGAACGCAGACTCAAGTTAGCCGGCAGTTGGTTCCGTCGGGCACTAGAAATCGACAAAGTGACCGGTCGCCAAGGCGATTTGGTCATCGATCTTGGCAATTTGGCAGAAATCTGTGCTGAAACGCAGCAATTCGATGAATCAGTTGCGTTTTATGAACAACGAATCGAGATTTTGAAGTCACTCGGCCAATTCAAGAGGAAGGCTGAAACAGAAACCAACTTAGCAGAAGTCTTGGCAAGAGCCGGACGGATAGATGAGGCCATGGCACGCGCGCGTGACTCTCTCAGTTATTTTTCTGACAATGACTTGTCGCGAGCCAATCTGATCAGCGCAAGGATACAGTTTTGGACTGATTCGGAGAACCTTGATTAGTTTACCGGCCACTATGGATTGAATCGCATGCAACATACTCATCGTTGTACCTCGACATTGCCAATCGCTTGGGCAAGTCTAAAAATGACGAATGGAGGCAGTTGAAATCCTGGCACGCTGGACCTCGTGTGTTGACACACGGTTGCTTTCGCAAATTGTCCTCACGACCGAGTTCAGTTCTGCGTTCTTGAACTAGAAGGACTGATGGCTACGGACGATTCAATTCGAAAGGTGGTGATGAGACGACCGCAGAGCGGAAAGATGAATTCGCCTCTCACTGAAGCTTTCAAATCCATATGGATAATTAGTGTTTGGAACGGCCTCAAGCGGCGTCAGATTCGCCACCTCGCGAAAGCGGTGCGGTTGCGAAGCCATTTTTCTCAAAAAAGGGTGATCGTACGCGGAGTTCCATACTCGTTTGATTATCAGCTTGCGCGGCAGGATGATTCTTGGCAGTCTGCTTTCGTCTGATCTCTGGCACCAGCACGAAAGGAAACGCGAATGAAAGATCTGTCCGAAATGCTCAGGGCAGGATGTCACTTCTGCAAGAAGATCTTGACGGTGGAAGCTGCGAAGTGCGGGACCATGTCCATCAAACTCGTCGGGACCGACGTGTGGTCTGCTCCGATTGCCATCGTTTGCTGTGAAGACTGTTTCAAACGAGAAAGTGAGGCCCATCATTGACCCGAACACAACCTGGGCAGAATTGCAGGAAGCCGTGAATACTGCGTTCTGGGGAACTGCGATTCTGAAAGCCGTATCATTATTGAACTGGCTGCAATTGGACGGCGATCCTCCGCATATCACAGGAACGCCCGTCTTTGACAGGATCGTTGCGAGCGCAACCTGCGAGGCGATTGCGAACATGTGATCAGACACCGCCGCCAGCTTCTGCTGGCGGCTCTTCTGGCGCTTCAAGAAAGATTCTGGCACGCTCCCCTCCGGTTTGATCATTTCACCCCACCGGAGACCATCCCATGAAGAGAATTGACGACATGAAGGGTCTTGAAGCCTATGGCATCGACGCCTTAACTGGAGAGAGCGACACACACATGTACCGCATCCTGTGCGACGTCACGCAGAAAGGAAAGAAGATCATTGAACGAACGCTCGCAACCGAACTTGTCCTCTCGGAGAACTGGAACAGCGGATCCAAAGAAGACCCGCACATCGGTTCTCTCCTCCTGCCGATGGAATTCGTCCCATCAATTGCTGTCTTTTGCCTGTTGACAGATTCGGACGTGACGGAAGTCTGGCTACTCAAAGGTGGGTCCGTTGTCGGATTCGGAGGAGAGGACGATGACCTGAAAGAAGCCCTGCGACAACACTACGAAGGGAACATTCGGCATGTGTTCTATCCCCGTCCGAGTGACCGAAACGTCCATCAAATGACCGGACGGCCTACATGATCGAACCAGCCCTCAGCAACGACGTTGAGGGCTTTTCAACAGCACTGCCAAAGTGGAAATGGTGGGACGGATCGATTCAATCGTGATAGTCTGTGGCCTATGTCCACCGTCACTCGCGACAATTTCGGTCCATTGATTGCATACCTCATACCGGGTGCCACCGTCCTTTGGGGCTTCAGTCTCTTCTCCCCCACTCTCCGGTCTTGGTTCATCACGATGCCACCGGACGCTCCGTCAATTGGTGGATTCCTATATTTGACAGTCACATCGCTCGGCGTCGGCATGGTTGTGAGCGCTGTCCGGTGGACGATTGTGGATAGTCTGCACCGAGTGACTGGAATTCCGACGCCATCACTCGACTTTTCGAAACTGGGCAAAAACGTCGACGCATTCAACCTGTTAATCAACATTCATTATGTTCATTATCAGTTCTACAGCAACGAATTAGTGGCTGTTTTTATGGCCTACTTCTGCTATCGAATTCGGATCGGCAGCCTGTGGCCGCTTGGAATCCCAGATGCCGGTTTTGTTCTACTCGAACTCGTTTTTTATATAACGTCCCGTGACACGATCTCGAAGTACTTTGACCGAAGCCAACAATTGTTCAAACACTCATCCAACCGATGATCGCGACTCAATAATCACTTCACATTAGAATCTGCATCACTGTTTTCCACGTCATCTCCGCTGGAAAGTGCCTGTTCGACATCGAGCCAGATTTGGCTGAGCGGCACTTGCAATGCGATTGCAACTTGATTCGCGATCCCAATACTGATCTGCACTTTTCCCCGCTCAATGGAACTGACATAAGTTCGATGAATGCCTGCGACATCCGCGAAAGCTTCCTGCGAAAGCCCGAGCTTTTCCCGATAGCGGCGTACCGCGTGCCCAAATACAATTTCAATTTTTCTTTCCATAATGGGCTAGCGTCGCGTCATGCAGTCGATTAATCTACAGACGATTTATCGACAGACGATCGTCTACATTCTGTCGGAAGCATTTTCACACTTTTGGGGGAGAATTGATCATGGCGAATGGTGGAACACACGGGCCGAAAGACAAACCGAAGGACACCAAGACCGAGACGTCCGAAAAGAAGAAGTGAATTTCTTTGATCAGACATCGAGGTTCCAGGCCCGGCAGATTCCAACGGAATCCGCCGGGCTTGCGTCATTTCGGCGGCTCAAATTTGATCCGAGAACGCGAATCCGTATACCAATTCGGATCGATTTCGTTGCGAATGCATCCCTTGGGAAGACGGCCAATTAACTGCGTTTTGTGGCCGGAGAAAGCCGAAATCGTGAAAAGTTGCTCGGAGCAACTATGGTTTTCCTGGACTTCCTGGTCGTCATTCAGGTTACCATTTATTGCGAACAAGAAAAAAGCCCCGTCGACCGTAGCCGACAGGGCGGAAATCACCGGCCGCACTCAAAGCAGAATTGTCGGGTCTCCTTGATGGCGGGAAGGGCCTGCATGTCTGCGATGTACGACTCGAGCGCGTGGTGATGGTCACCATTGCTGAATGCTTCCTGCGCAAGCTCTTCGGCTTCCCCTTCGTCGTGAGCCATGACGTACGCTTCGCACAGGACCGCATCTGCGTATACGACACGGAACAGGATTTTTCTTGCCGGTGATGTGGGTGTCTTCTTCATGAACATTGTGGGAATAGAAATGAAAAACGGGATGGCAGCCCAGAATGGCCACCGTCCCGATGAAATTCACTGGCCGCTGCATGTTCCGCATGGCTTGTATTGAAACTTCATATCCTCAATTTCGATGAAGTCGTTCCAAGTCTGGACTAACTCTTGGCTGATGTTACGAAACGTCTTCGCATCATAGAGCTGTTCCCAGAGATGTGAAGCGTCATAGTCTCCGACGAGGGCCACACGATCTCCGGCCCAGCGTCCGACAATTGGACTGACGGGAAAGTGAATGGGACCGCCCTCATCGCAGCCCCGGCGATAGCCGTAATAGTCTCCACCGCCACCTCATCGCTCTTACGCAGAAGCAGCGTGAAGATGGCCCCTGTTGGATTGGCAGCCCATTCCCAGAGTTTCGCTCCCCCGCCGATGCACCAAGGGCAAACGAACTCTTTTTTGTCTGTGTTTACGGCAGCGAAATATTGTCCCATATTGAAAATGGAGAAAAGATATAAAATGCCGGGATTGCTCCGCAGCAGAAACAATCCAGCAAGCTGCAGCGGAGCAGTCAGGGAAGCGAGCCGTGGTCGGCGTGCAGGTTTTAGAGTCCATTCCTGAACCGGCCGCAGCCGCAGGAACGATGGGCGACGACAAACCTCTTGCCGCCGACAGGCAGAGCGACCTTGACGGCGAGAACGGCTTGCTACACTTCTGACGCTGCGAGCAACCAGCGCCGAGTGCTTGGGGAAATATCCCCACCCACCACGCCAATTTGACCTTGCTTCTGGTGTCATTTTAAGTCCCCCCACTAATCCCCCCACAAATGCGGAAAATCCGATGATTAGCGACGCATGGTCGAAGGCAGGTCAAAACAAAACCCCTGGAAAATCCAGGGGTTTTGAGAGCATCAGGAACGCGTTGGGAAAGCTAATACGGTCTACGGAACCGAAGGTTGATGGTTCGAGCCCATCGAGGTGCATTTTGCCTAAGTCTTTACGGACGCCATATTTGGCGTACCTGCCAGGGAAAACGCAGAGCGGTCTTGTGGCTCTAGTTTCTCCGTAGATTACGGAGCATCTGAGTTTGAGAGGACACGCGACCTGCCTCGCAATCCTACCATCCCTTCGTATTGCCTGCATAAGGCATCCCGCTGAGGTGTTGTCCGTATCAATGGACACGATCATTACCTCGGCCCTCATAGTTCTGGCGAAATTCACGCAGAATACGCCCGCCTCATCGCAGAGTGCCGTCTCGCCGGCCAAGCCTCCACGACAAAGTCCAATTCCGTCTCAGCAACTGTCAACCCAACCTTAACAGTTACTGAGGTTCTTCGGAAATACCGCGACTTCGCGAAAACGTACTATTCCAAGAACGGCGAACCGAACAAAGAATTCGTCGAAATCGGTTTGGCTTTGAAGCCCGTGCGAGAGCTTTACGGTCACACTTTGGCCCGGGAATTTGGCCCTCTCAAACTGCAAGCCGTGTGGCAAAAGAAGATCGACAGCGACTTCTCGCGTGGTGTCGCGCAAATCCGCGGGCCTCGTCGAACTTGTTCGCGCTAGAAGTGAAAGCCGTGACATCACAGCCATAAGCGCGAGCGAACTTGACGGCCATATGGCCGAGCCCCCCGATGCCAATGATTCCCACGCGGCTCGTCGGCGTGGCATACATCATCAGTGGATTGAACACGGTGATGCCGCCACAGAACAGCGGCCCTGCTTCCCCGAAATTGGCATTATCAGACAGTGGGATTGTCCAGATCCAACGGGCACGGACATGGCTGGCGAATCCACCTTTGTGCCCCACAATGGTAAATGTCGATTGTGCGCACAGATTCTGATGACCCGATTTGCACTGGCGGCAATGCATACAACTCGCCGCAGTCCATCCGATCCCAACACGCTGCCCGACTTTCAGGCCTTTCGCAGCTGGACCGACTTCAATCACTCTCTCGACAATTTCATGCCCCAGTACCGCCGGGAACTGCGAAAATCCCCACTCGTTGTTCAGAATCGAAAGGTCCGAGTGGCAGAGTCTACAATGCTCAACCTGGACCTCGACTTCTTCTTCACCGAGAGGACCAAGGTCGATCGACTGGCGGACGAGCTTTTGTTTTGCTCCTGTAGCAACCCAAGCGTCAATCTGGCTCATAATACCCTCGTTCTCTGTTCGGGGGACGTGCCCTTCAATCCGCGATTCGGCCGTTAACGATGAAATGGGGGCTTCCTTGAATCGCTCCATCGAAATCACCACCACGAATAGACTGTCCAAAGAATAAGACGTACGTCCGTATTGATTGTCAACCGGGACAACTCGTTGCTTTTTCTCAGTACGCTCAGCCCTCATCCAACACATGAGGATTTTGGCCATGGCCGCGATCTTATCGCTCCCTTGACTGTCGCCATTCGGCCAAACAACAGCGCAGTGCTCACCCCCAAATGCGATCATCAAGCATCGGCACGCACTTCTGTCACAGACAAATCCATCGTCCACTTCGATGCAGTTCTCGTTTGTCACACTATGGCGGCAAGGAATTGCTACTTGCGTAACGGCTTGGTCCGCAGGACTACGGAAAAGAATGTGTTCTTAAATCGTGTCAAGGGAAGAGAACTGCGCTCGACCTTTGACTGAAGAATCGCGCTATGAATCCCTGCGTAGAGGAAATGGGAGAGTTCATCGCAGCTGACCGATGTTTCCAACAGTCCCGCTGCCGATGCAGCACTCAAACAAAGTCTGCATGTTGAGATTGAGCTGCGTGATTCGAATCCGGGTACACGATCAGTTGAGCATTCGGCAGGTCGCCTCCTGAACTTGCCACACCTGCATTGTTGAAGACGATCACATCGTATTCGGCGGCGAAGCCATCTGTGACCGAGGGATCCCAGTTATCCAGATACCGGTGAAATAGTTAAGGAAAACAAGCGGGAATCCACCCTTCCTTCCCCAACGCCGTTAGGCAAATCGAATACCATTGGCTTCGGCAAACTGTGTCGGTACGGTTAATGCCCTATAGATGCTCATCGTACCATCTTCCTTCTTTTTGAGTTCAAGACGGCTTTTAATCAGATCGGTCCTGAATCGGATCTCGTCCGCCGTAAGAAAACCAAGCATATGAATTGAATACTCTGCGGCTCGGCAAGCCTTACACAGAAAAATTCAAGAGGTGTTGGCAAGCCACGTCAGCTCGCCGAGTTCATCCCGGGACGTGACAGGCGCGCAACGCACGACTAAAATATGAGTTGCAGTGAGGTGATGTTGGACATCTGCAATACGCGGATCAGTCTAAAGACAAGTTGGGCTGCTCGTCGCGTATGCGGCGACTCAAACAAAAAGCGGAACATGAAACTGATCTTCACTTTTCTCCTTGTATTATCGCTCCACTGCAGTCGCGCATTCGCGGGACTTTCCTTTCCCGATGAGACGATCGACGAGTGGCACGGCTTCAAGCGGCACAATTTCAAGGTCGACGGCTGCGTCGCCTGGGTCGTGGAGCCAAAGACCTCACTGGCGGGCCTGCCATGGTCGTGGTGTATGGAATTTCCCGACGCCTTTACCGAACGGTGCGCCGCACCGCAATTGCTCGCAGCGGGTTTTCATCACGTCCACATCGTCGTAGGCAACACATTCGGCAGTCCTGGTGCGGTGAAGCATTTTAATGCGTTTTATGACGTCTTGATCAAACATGGGCTGGCGAAGAAGGGGGCGCTGATTGGCCTTAGCCGCGGCGGGCTCTATGCGTATCGCTTTGCCTCGGAGCGTCCGGAATGTGTCGCGGTGATTTATGGCGACGCTCCGGCGTGTGATATCAGAGTTGGGGTGGGCGGAAAGGGCTATGGCAAAGGTGACGCACGCGAATGGGCCGCCCTGATGAAGGCTTACGGTTTCAAAGACGAGGCCGAGGCGCTCGCCTATCGCGGCAACCCGGTGGATACGCTCGCCCCACTCGCCAAGGCGAAGGTGGCGATCATCCACGTCATCGGTGATGCGGATGATGTAGTGCAATCGGAAAAAAACTCGGACCTCATCGAGCAACGCTATCGGCAGCTCGAGGGCGAAATTCAAGTCATCCACAAGCCCGGAGTCGGCCATCATCCACACGGCCTAGACAATCCGAAACCGGTTGTAGATTTCATCTTGAAGTACGCGTCGCATCCGTGACGGGGTGCATTTCGCCTTTATGCTTTCGAATCTGCAATCCCACTAATTTGACATAAGGTTTGGAAATCTGTTCCCCTTTGTCGTATGGCAGCAATTGACGATGGTAAAACGGCCCATACAAGGCGTCGAGTATCACATCAATTGGTATGCGTTCACACGATCATAGGACCGCTGAAGTGTCGATTCGGTATCACCATAAGGTGACGGATTACCTCATGCAATAGATGTCAGCTCGTTTATCGATCCGCAGTATTCAAGCGTTGACATAATGTCTTTCGCACCGCAACGGCAATTTAACGCTCCAAGTGTAAACTGTTGCCAGCTTTGATTCAAATTTCGGAAAACGCCATCCCGGCGAGTACCGACACTGATTCGGGCGACTGTCGTTGCCATGTCTCATGATTAGCAATTTCCTCGAGAACATTTCGCTGCGGCCGCGCATCTATATGTTGCCGACGATTGCTTTCAGTGTCGCCGATCAGCGGTTTCACAGATTTCAACTTTACAGGTATTCCGGACTATGATCCTTTCACGGCTGATTCGCGATTGCGAACGGAGTGACTTGCTGCCAGACTGCAGGAGAGAGATCGATTGGCGTTCGAGAGGTGCCGTGAGCCGAAACCTGCGTGCTGGGTAGCGTCATCAAATCGCGGTACTTTCGCGCCATGCGGCCCACGATAACCTGACATCAAGGCATTACAAATTCATGCCTTGGATGGCGCACGGTCAACACCGGACATGGTGCTTTTCGCACGACTTTTTCCGCGATGTTTCCCATAAACACATGCGCCAGCGCTCCGCGTCCATGTGTCCCCAGCACAATCAAGTCCATGTGCTGATCTCGAGCGTAGTGAATGATTTCCAGAAAGGGAGCACCACGACGCATCACCAGGGTGACCGCCAGTTTATCCCGGTCCTCTCTCGGAATTACGGCCTCCAGTTGCTCCGCGGCGCTTTTTTCCATTTCTTCATAAAAGTTCGACGGCAGGTATGCCAGCCCGTCGGTCATCAACGGCATCTCACTTTCCAGCACGTGCAGGACGTGCAACGCTGCGCCAAACGTTTTTGCAAGCAGAGTGGCGTGTTCGGCGGCATACGCCGAAGTCTCACTAAAGTCTGTTGCCAGCAAGATGCGTTGAAATGTCACCATGATTTGTTTCCTTGATCAATTTGGATCGTCAGTCAGCTTTGATGCGTTTCCGCATGCTAATCTGCTCGAGTTTTTTAGGTCGCAATTGCAGTGCCGGATGAGTAAATACTCGGTGTTATTCGAAACAGGGAGACATGCATTGCGTGTTGAAGGATGACCGGCGTTTGAATGTCCGTGCAATCCGGTTCGCGCAAGACTCAGCAGTCAAACACAGAGGGTTTTCAAGCAAGTATTGTTCTGGCTTTCCGCACTTTTCATGATTTCAACAAGAAGTTGTCAAAACGAACCTTTTCGTCTACTGGAACTGATTCGCTCCAATTACGCGATCTCCGTGCGGGTCCCAAACGCCCAAGATGTGCGTCTTCGCACATGCGCTAAAGTGATCCTACTACCGAGAACGCCGCGACGGATCGAAATCGTCAAGTACGTGAAACCGGTCGAACCTCGAACAAATGCAGCAATGACGTGCTTCCTCGTGTTCACCCAACGGCCGATAGACGCGAAAATGCTACGAGCCCCACTCCTCAACAGAATTCGGCACCATCTTTGCAATTGCGACTTCAGACTCGAAGTAGGTATTCGACAAATACGAAGACCGGTTTCTCACATTATTTCGCAAGCCGGTGTCCGAGTGATCTTGCATCATGCGGCATTTGTTGGCAGATGATATTGGCGACAGCTTGATGATTCCAAGCAGCGTGGCTACGGCGACCGTCGCAAGGAGATGATGAACGACATCGCCATTCTGACCGGCGGCAAGTTCCTGGCAGAGGAACTGGGGGTCAAGCTGGAATCGATCACGTTGAAGGATCTGGGGCGTGCCAAACGTGTTATTGTAGATAAGGATACAACAACGATTGTCGGCGGTGCCGGGGCCAAGTCTGCGATTGAAGGGCGCTGCATCGAGATTCGAAAACAGATCAAAAAAACGACGTCGGAATCTGACCGGGAAGAATTGCAGTATCGCCTCGCAAAAACGCGGCCGGAATCGATTCCGGCCGCCATGTCTTGTGATCGGTGTGAAAAGTCCCGAAATTCCACTACTTACTTGCGGCTTTGACGGGGACTTTCAGAGTCTTAGCCACTTCGCTCTTGGGAAGCTTGATCGTCAAAATGCCGTCGGCACAGTAGGCCCAATGGCGCTAGCCAACCTAGGCATGGCTTTCGCGTCAGAACGGCACGGCAAACCTATTTATCAGCAGAACGATTACATCGTTCGAAACAAGAACTACTACGGTTATCTGAAAGGGACCATTTAATTCGGATCATTTTAACTCGGATCTTTTCTCAACGATGAGAAGTGGAAGATGAACACTTCGGATTCTTGCTACTATTGCAGTAGCCAGGATGACCTAACGCTTGACCATCTGATTCCGCAGTTTAGCGGCGGAAAGCATTCGGCAGACAACTTGGTTGTGCCCTGTCGTTCTTGCAACAGCTCGAAAAATAGACACGATTTCTTGGAGTGGATGGCCAAGAAGGGAATATTTCCGACGCTAGGGCTGCTCCGAAGGTATCTCAAACTCGCCATCAACTACTGCATCGAGAATGAACTTATGAGTATACTGTTGGAACCGAAGCAAGTCGCCAAGCCGAAGCAACCATCCCTGTTCGACGATCTTGAAATGGACAACCATTTGGAGCAATGTGCAGCGGCCCGTCTTACGTTGCCAATCAAAATAGAGCTGATTCCTCACAAATTCCCGCGACCGGCCGAGTTATTGTGGTGGTTCGAACCACTTGCTCCCGAGGTAAGTGATTCGGTGAAAGCGTAAGAAGCAAAGCTGGTAAATCATATGCTTGGCTGTCTGAAAAGCGGACGGACGGACATTGAAATTAAGAAAAGCTTGAATGATGCGGGGCTGAAACGTCCGCCCGGATATACGGTCAAGGGGTTGAAGCACCTTGCAACGCAGAAACTCGTAGCGGCAGAAATGTAAGAAGGTGACCAGTCTAACGGTTGAAAACTCGCCTGCTGGCGTCCATTTCGTATCGTATCACTGAGACTGATCTACTGGCCAACGACTTCGAAGCCTCCGGCACTTGTCCCAGTGAATGTGAGCCGGTCACGGTACAGATCCGTACTGCGAAACTTCAATCCGCCAGAGACCAAAACGATCGGCCGAGCATGAAATTCAGCAGAGAATTGAATCTGCTCGCCGGGGACGGCATATCCTCGTAGTACATTTTCGTGTTTGCGATTCGCCCGGTTGTCATACGAATAGATCCCCAGGAGTCGCACCGCCCCTTGATCGGCCGTCACATGCACCAAGTGCATTCCGTAAGGCAAATTACGGATTCCTCGACGATTCTCCAGAAAGAGTTCCTGATTGTCGGCCGTCTTAAACGACTGATTGGTGCTCACACGAAGCCGCTCCTCGCCGTCAACGGTTGCGATCAACGTCCCGGTCTTGGGATCGTCGACGTACGCCAGTGAGAAATCAGTTCCCGGGATGTCGATCTCGATCGATTCGCCTGGTTTCAGCACACGTTGTCGCGTGCCATAGGGACCATCGTACAGGGCCATTCGCGGGTTGGCGCTGCCTCGATCGATACTGCTGCCCATCACAATGATATGCAATGGCTCGCCGCGCCAGAGTTTTTGCATTGTGCGGGGAATGCCACGATACATCTCGGACGCTTCCGCATTGCCGTCAAGCGTTCCTCCGCAAGCGGTCTACGGGAAACACAAGGCGCATAAAGCCACACGTCTTCGCTGGTGTTGTTCGTGAACTCAATCAGCAAGCCAATGGTGTTCGGTTCGTCATTCGATCGGTCGGCATTCTCCGTGAACTTACCGACGACCTCGACATTCTCCAGCTTCACCCTCACATTTCCGATCTCGGCCGCAGTCGCCGTGTAACTCGGTCCACGGACCAGTTCGCCACGCGAATGCTTGGGAAAGACACGCGCATCGGGCGGATTGCTGTATGTCCCTGATTGATTGTCCAGTCGCATGCAATGGATGGCTGCGTGAAGAGCTTCGGGCTTTGATTGCCAACCGTGTACGGATAGGCTGACGCGGTCTCCATGATCGAGGCCCAATTCGCTGAGCAGCGCGAATTGTGAAAACCTCTTGCCTGGCCGGAGTTTGACGACACCATCCACGGGAAACGCCATGCGAAGCTGCGTGGTTCGCGTTGAACGCCAGACCTCGATATCTCCATAGGAATCGCTATTCCAACAGGGTACGGCACCACTCCGATAGGTGCCCGGGGCACCGGTGCGAGAACTGTCAAACGAGTGAAACGCGAAATCCGCATTCAAAAGCAAGTTCTCCGCCCCCAATGAGATGTTGGAGAAACTCGTGAGAAGGATCAGAGTCACGAGAGCACTGATTCGCGGCATGGTGGGCAAGTTTCGCATCATGTTTTCACTGATTTTCATCTTGGCAGGATCGCAGTGTCGGTTGTTTTGGGACGAGTATTGTTCTGCCTTTTCTATACCTGCTAACGCAGAAAATGCTCGAAGAAGGCATAGATCACGCCGTTAGAATCGGGATTGGGGGAATGGTCTGGTCGATTGGTCATGCCGACACGGTTCTTTTGGCTCAGGATTTCGTTGATCTGAATGAGATGGTTCAATGCTTTCCAGCGCTCAAGCGGATCAACCGCTCCCCCTGAGACCAGGAACGGACGCGGGGCCAGCAGCGCTTGAAGTTCGTGCAAATCGCGGCCCTGCTCCAGCAGCTTCGGGTAAAGTCCGCGTGCTGGGTTTTCAGGGGTGATGAGACCTCTTGCTCGCCACGGGCGGGGATGCCAGCCAAGGTACCAGGGTTCCCAGTAATTCACGTTGGAATCAGTGTCGAACATTATGCCAGGATCCGAAACGGCTACCGCGGCGAAACGATCAAACAGACATCCCGCGAATAATGCCCATTTGCCACCGAACGAGTGTCCCACAATTCCGATTCGCTCTGCATCAACTTCCGGTCGGCTCGCCAGCACATGCCATGCGTTGGCGGCAGCATAGGCCAGCATTGACAACGGCTGCACTTGTGCATTGTCGATATCAGGGAAATACAAGGAATAGGTGTTCGCCGCAGTGGCTTCTGTCGTACCAATCGACAAGGTGACAAAGCCCCGGCGAGCGAGTTGATAAGCAAAGTCACGTTGCTCCCCTTTCAGGCCGACTGCCGTTTCCGGTTCGTAATACACAGTCAGCACCGCGGGACGTTTTCCTTCGCCGTCGGGAATCAGCAGGTAACCCGTGGTAAACTCCCGAGGCGTCCATTGAAAACGGATTCGATGCTGCATGAAATTATCGCGACGAATCGATTCGAGCACTTCGACCCGAGGCTTTGCGATCAATGCGGGCCAGGTTCCCAGTAACTCGGTCCATTCCTTCCGGATTTCGTTTCGCCGTCGCTGCCAGTCTGTGGCTGTGCGGACGATCGTTCCATCAGCAAATTGGAGAGGCGACTTGAAGTTACCGAACTTGCCCTTGAAGTCATTCGGCGGCGAGAAATACTGCTCGAGACGGGGCCATGGATTTCCTTTCTGCAACGAGAATTCCGTATCGGCAGCCGCTGGTGTATCCGATAGCACCTTCACTCGGATCTTCCGGTAATAGACCGTGCTGTCGGGATCGTGTGCCTGGACCGCGATCAGACCGTGTGAGAGAACTCGTCCTTCCCAACTTTCTGGACGTTTGGGATTCTCTGGCTCCGTGTAATTCACAGTCGTCTTACCGTTCACTTTGAGAACGATACGCTTACCGGATACGAGAATGTGGTACTCAAACCACTCGTCGTCTTTTACGGGTGACGTGTCGTGATCTTCTACGACCAGCAGACTTCCGGTTTTCCGTTTGTCTCCGCAGGAATTGCAAACCTGTGCCTCGTAGCCCTTCTTCAAGAACTTGCTTTGCGGGCCTGTGTGGAAGAAGACTCCGCCGTTGGAACCTGGCTTCGTCATAACCTCGATCTTGAGTTCGAAGTTCTTGAAGTCATGCTTATTGACTGGCCCGATGTAGCTCAGACGAGCCAGAGGTCCGCCTCCGGCAACGATGGCACCATCTTGCACTTTGAAACACTCGCCGTGGTCTTCAGCGTCCCAACCTTCGAGTGACTTCCCGTCGAACAGGCTTTTCCACTCCTCATCTCCCTTTTGCATTGCCTGCAATTTGACTTGTGCCTGCAATTGGCGAAGAGTCGTTCCCAGGCCCAGCGGATCTTCGGACAGCAGGACCAAAGCAAGAACCACTACAAACGGACTGCTCAATTTGGCCATGATCCAGTTTCCTAATATCATCAAAAGATCGTACTTCGTAGGTACTTGCTGCCTGCGGATTGTCTGGGCAAATCGTAAGATACATGCACTCGGCAGACAACACCCAATGAGGCGGTGGGAAAATCTGGCCCCCGGAAACGACAGATTTCCGGGTGAAAGAGACCAACTGCAGCCCTCTGGCGATTTTGAAGCAATGGAATTTCTCCCGGAATGACACGAGCCGCTACAAGCGGGCGGGTGAGGTCCTGGCCGAACTGGTTGGATCGAGAATCCTGCCCACTTCAGAGAGCCAATGTCGGCAGTTGGCCAAGCTGAGACCGGGATCACGCAAAGAAGTCTGGGACAGCCTGGTTAGCCTTGCGGCGGATGGCAAGGTCACCGCGGAAGACATTGCCGACGAATGTTACGAGTACTTTGCCGAACTGAAGAGAAATGACCGCGAGGCCCTGCTGCGGAAATTAAAACGGATTAAGAAGAATCTGGAGTGCCTGGAATGGATCCCGCTAACGCCGGACATTATCGACCATCTGAAGGAACTGGCCGTAATGCTCGCCACAGTATTATATGGAATCAATAGTCCCCACAACCGCGCACGCATGATCCCGATTGGTCCGCCGTCCCGGCCCTTTTGTGGCTACGAAGGTATTTCCCTTGAAGAGCTACTCGAGCGAAGTAGATCCCCCGTTCAAAACGCGGAATCAGGTGCTTTGGGAGCCATTAAGCCAACAAGGTCGGTCCTTCCGGAGCTCGTTCCACAACAACCAGGAGCTGAAACGGGAGTGAAGTCCGAAGTCAGCCTCAGAAAACAGAGGACAGGCATTTTAAATGAGTGAGGGGCAAAAAGAATAAAAAGAATAGCATGAGATCGAGATGGCTTGTCGTACACTCGTTTCAAGCGAGCCATGATTGTACCGCTTCTGGCGACGGGCAGGTCGTTTCATCAGTCCTCCAGCCAGGCACCTCGAAATCCTGCTCGGCGCAATCCGGTGACCAGGTCACGGCACTTGCGCATGAGTCGCCAAATTAAGCCGGAGCGGAAATTCTCGACCATCAGCACAATTGGCCCCTGATCGATACCAAAGTGCCACGGCGAGACCCAGAACGGATTTTTCTCAGATTCCAATGTAAATGTACGATTGAACGTCGATTTGAACCCGTAGGAATTGGCCTCTTTGATTTTCAGGAGTTCAAATTGTTTGAAAGCCGGTTCGACGATTTCAGGTGCAAACGGCAGTGAGGCGATCACCGCCCACGGCGCGAGGGTTCCGTCATCCGGGCCGTCAGGGATACCGCGTGCTACGTAGTCAAAAAACTGTCGGTCCCGATTCTTAATCCGGCGTTTGATCCAACCTGGTCCGTCGCTGGCGGTAATTCCCCAGCAATTTTCGCCGTAGCCTTCGAACTCGTTCGGATTTTGGATCGCATAACGTTGCTGAACCAGACTGGCGCGTCGGCTGTTTTCAAAATAGTCGATCTGCTTGTCTCGCATGTAATCGTCGCGAATCCCGGCGAAATCGACCCAGATATGCGATAGTTGATGAGTGAACAGAGATCCACAATACAACAATTCATGACCATAGAGTGTTTTCCACGTGTATGTGGATGTCCAGGCGGAATAGGATTCGAGAGGAAGCGGGTGAGTGGGTGAGCCCAAGCCCAGAAGATACAGCAGCATCGCTTCGTCATAGCCTTGCCAGCGGTGCGGCAGAAAGCCGCTCTCCGGCTTCCATCCGTGTGTCACGGTCTTTCCGCGATCCATCGCCCAAACCCAATCCGCACGGCGATAAAGCTCGTCAGCCAGGACGCGGATCTCGAATTCGGTCATCGAGTCTTGATTGAAGTACTCGGCCGCGACCAGCATTCCCGCCAGCAGGAATGTGGAATCGATGATGGACAATTCGCAGTTCTTGAAACGCCGCCCGGACTTCATGTCCAGAAAGTGATAATAAAATCCTCGGTAACCGGTCGCATCGACACCGGTTCCCTGCTGGCTGTTTCGAAAAAACCGGAGTGTTGTCAGAGTTCTCGCTGCCGCGGTTTCGCGGCTCATGAGTGCTCGTTCGACTCCCACGGGGTATGCGGCCAGCGCCAGACCAATTGCCGCGATACTGGCGGGCGCATCCGCTTGAGTCTTGTCGGCGATCAAACCATTTTCAGGATTGACTTCATGCAGGAAATAATCGAATGCTTCTCGCTGCAGCAGGTCCAACATCTGGGGAGTGAACATGATTGGCCATGCTGTTGGGTGTGTCTTCGATTAATACGTCACGCGGCCAACAATGAGACGTTTGTTCGTGGGATAAGTGACCGAGACCATCTCAATCGCCGCCGCGAACAGTATAAAACGCCACGGCCCAATTTGAATAGTATCACTCCCGGCCGTGAAGGCAACCACCTGTTCAGGCGAACGACGAAATCAATCGCTTTAATACCGTACGGATCTACCGAAAATTCCGCCGCGGACACATGATGTGGATATTCCCATTTTCCGACATCAGCACGAACCCACGCGGGCAAAGCAACACGATCAAATTGGCGATAATTGCAATTCGTGCAAGGAGTTCGATCAAGGTAAAGGCGGTGCGCCGTCGCGGGACATGCGAGAACTCGATCTCGAAAAAAGACTGCGGATCGGCGAACACTCTGCATCGTCTCATCACGACTTTTTGGGTATACTGCATGAGATTGTTGGGGCGCGGCGGAGCGGGTCTTCAGCGGCGTGCGGTTCAGAGAAATGAGCTGTGCACGTACATGGAGTCCTATTACATCTCCCCAAACGGAAAAAAATTCAAGAGCGCGTTGGAAGAGGAATTCGAAGTTATACCGCACGCGGATTGGAATGAGACATTTAAGCACGGGGTTCTGTAATGGATACGTCTCAATCGCCACCGCGAACAATAAAAAATGGCTCGCAGGCGATTCGCGCATAACGAAGTTGCCTGTGGGATATTTCGGAGCCAGTACAGGCGCTGGTGCCGCTCTGATGGCGGCAACGCGGTGTTCCCGGCATATCGCGGCGGTAGTCTCGCGTGGCGGCCGTCCAGACCTCGCCGGTTTAGTATTGCCCAAGGTCAAAGCGGCGACATTGCTGATTGTCGGTGGAAACGACACGCCTGTGATTCAATTCAATCAACAAGCCTTGAAGACACTGGGCTCTGTCACAAAGCAATTGGTGATTGTTCCTGGCGCCATTCACCTGTTTGAAGAGCAAGGAGCATTGGAGCGTGTCGCGGACCTCGCCTCCGAATGGTTTGGCCAGCATCTACGATAAAGAGAACCATAAGAGGTCCCGTATGGCACGTATTCGCACATGGAAGATTCAGAAAGAAACATCCAACTCGCGGTGAATTGAGCGTGTCCCGGCGTCGCACAACGACTGCGATCAGCAGTAAGCTCAGGTCTCTCGTTGAGCGAATTGTTCGTTCTGCTGGATGTTGTGCTGCGGAGATCCATTGCGACCAGACAAATGCCACCATCCGCTGCGACAGTTCCCGGCCTCCGAAGAAAATGAGCCACCGGAAACTGACCTGACCCGATTTTAAGTAGGGAGATTATCATGCAATTTCGAGATCGGGCCGATGCCGGGCGGCGTTTGGCAACGCGGCTATCACGATATCAAGGCGTGCCCAATGTCATTGTTCTGGCATTTTCCTGCCATGGTCATAGAGGAGAAAACTGGGAAAGTTTCGGCAGAATCTGTTGAGGGCGCCACGCGAAGCTGCGGGCAAGCCGAGCATCATCCGAACTCGCCACGTGATTTGAACTCGCAGGACTTGATCGGCGACCAGACACCTTGATCGGCGGGCGATCCATTGCGGAATTAACCTTTGCGAGAGTCTGATCTAATCGACTTTATGCTGTTCGGACTGATCACGAAGGTGATTAGAGTCACGATAACCTCGTCTGTTGCAGAAGTTTCGGAAGGAATACGAATTAGGCTGGCTGCCAAAATGCCGTGTGTTTCAAAACTCAACATTCGCAGCCTTGCCGATCGGCTATCCGTGATATGAGTTGTGCTTCGCTAGACCTTCCGCTCTCTGGCCTGATCCTCTATCGAGGGCAGTTTCAGGTTCCAGGCGAGTCCGAACAATGCCATCAGCCGGATCACCCAAAAGCTCGCGTCAATTTGCCACCACCGTAGTCCATGACGAGCGGAGTTCGGAAATGCATGATGCGTATTATGCCAGCCCTCCCCCATCGCCAAAATTCCGAACAAGGCGTTATTGCGACTCATGTCATTACTCTTATAAGGCTGTCGGCCCCACAAGTGGCAGGCCGAATTCACGCTCCATGTCACATGATGCACCAAGAACACCCTGACCAATCCACCCCAGATCAATCCAGTCCAAACGCCGCTCCAGCTTTGAGCAATGACACCCCCGAGGATCGCGGGAATTACGAGGCCAAGGGCAACCCAGAGCGGGAAGAGTGCGTTGGCCATTCGCAACGGTTTGCTTGCAGTGAGGTCTTTCACATAGCGATCAAGGTCTGGCGGATCCTTCGCGAAAAACCAGCCGAGGTGCGCGTGCCAAAACCCACGAAGCAAACCCAGGACTCCGCTCCCTTGATGGTGCGGCGTATGCGGATCCTGCGACGTATCGCTGAACTGGTGATGACGACGGTGCAGGCCGACCCACTGAAACAATGAACCTTGGACTGCCATCGATCCGAGGATTGCCCAGATGAATTTCACCCAAGTGTAAGTCTCAAAAGAGCGATGAACAAAGAGACGATGAAAGCCAACCGTGATCCCGAGAGCCGTCAGCACGTACATGGCTAATAGCAAGCCAAAATCAGTCCAGTCAAATCCCCAACCCCACACAAAAAAGGGGGTGCTCAACACACCCAACAACGGTACCAAAATGACAATGAGCGTCACCAACCGTGTGCACAGAGATGCGTTCTCAGCAACGTCCCCAGGCGAAGGCAATTCTGCTTCGGGGCTGGCAACCGGTAATTTCGTTAATTCGGACATAGCCTAACTCCAAATTGGAATTATTTTTGCTACGAAGTCCGTTCCTACGTCAAACTGATCGTCTTTAATCCAGCAAGATCTGGCAACTTCTATGCCGGAAAGCGATGAAGATCTAGGGGAGATCCTAGGAGTCAACGTCCATGGTTAGAAGGAGTTTTGCAGCTCATCCCTCGAACCTTTTACAGCTTTGCAATTCGGCAAGCAGGCTTTCCAATTCCCGCGGTTCTGGTGGTTTCAGGACGTAGTGATTAAATCCAGTTTCCGCTGTTCGTCGGCGATCTGCTTGTTGCCCCCCGCTTGTTAGCGCGATCAGGGCGGACTTATCAAGAATTGGCTGTCAACTCAAGCGGCGTGCTACTTCGTAGCCGACCATGTTGCGCTTTTATGCTTCAAAAACACGGTGATGTTCGAAGTCCCTTATCGAGGTGAATCATGTCACAAACAATCCAACGCTCCATGCACGCCGCCGCCATCGACAAGTTCGGCGGTCCAATTACGCCCCATATCCTGCGGACGCCCGACGTTGCTCCGGATGAGATTCTCATTCGAGTTGAGGCTGCCGGAGTTGGTGTTTGGGACCCTTTCGAGCGCGCAGGTGGGTTTGCCAAAATGCTGGGAGCAAATCCGAAGTTCCCCTATATCTTGGGCACAGACGGAGCCGGTATCGTAGCAGACGTCGGCAGCAAAGTTCGTGATTTCCACAAGGGCGACCGTGTCTATGCCCTGGCGCTGATGAATCCCAAGGGAGGTTTCTATGCCGAATACGCCGCTGTGAAGGCGAGCGATGCGTCGCCGATTCCCGGCAAACTAACAGTCGAGCAGGCTGGTGTGCTGCCCGTTGACGCGATGACAGCGCTCTGCGGCTTGGACGATTCACTGAAGTTAAAGCAAGGCGAGTCGGTGCTGATCTTCGGCGCCAGCGGCGGGATCGGGCATCTGGCCGTGCAATTGGCCAAACGCATGGGGGCTCGCGTATTGGCGGTGGCATCGGGCGACGATGGCGTGGCGCTCGTCAAACGATTGGGCGCCGATATGGTCATTGACGGACACAAAGAGGACGTGGCGGCAGCCGCCCGCGTCTTCGCACCCAACGGACTCGATGCCGCGCTTTTGACAGCCGGTGGCCAGGCGGCTCAACAGGCATTGGAGTCTGTCCGCGACGGCGGGCGCGTCGCATATCCCAACGGCGTGCAACCCGAACCCAAAGATCGTGACGGCATCGAGATTGAGAACTATGATGGCACGCCCCACCCGGGGATGATCGCGAAACTCAACGAATTGATCGAGAGAGGACCGTTCGAAGTCCACATTGCCAGAACATTTCCGCTCGACCAGGCTGCAAAGGCACACGAAGCATTGAACGAACATTATCTCGGAAAGATCGCTCTCCGTCCGTCTGAGTCAATTCTCGGCCAATGATTAGAGGTGCTCCAAGTCGTAACCGCGTCGATCTTGTCCCTCTGTGGATTGCTCCATTTCTTGTACCTGGAGACGAACGGAGTTATACCAGATTACGAAACAGTAAATCGAAAGCCAGGAGACGTCCCAGCTCAATCGCACAATCTTGCCAGGGCATCATTCGGGCGTCCCTGGCTGCCCGGACAATGGCAGAACCCCGATCTGGGTCAAGAATCCCAAGACGTCTTTCTCAGACCACTTCTCCACAAGTTTGCCGTTCGCGATACGATGTATCGTAATTGAGGTCATCTTTAAGTCGTTGCCGGTTCGCGGCGCGCCTGATAGGTCGCCTTCGTGTTTTCCAAAGGAAGTCAGGCGCGTGACGACCTTGTCACCTTCGGCGATTTGTTCTTCAATTTGGTGATATCCAGGTGTCGCTTTCCAAAAGAGTTTGAACCCCTGCTTCAAGCCTTCTCGTCCAGATGCAAACCCAGAACACAGCTCTACGACGTTCAGCATATGCAAGCCAAATGCCATTGACAAAACCAATGTGCAGAATCGTCCTGTCGACCCCAAATGCAACGAGATGAATTGGCACATGGTTTGCCTTTGTGGATATGCTGGGGAAGTGAGTAGTTAATAGCGAATAGTTAATAGCGGCTGGGGGAGTGAGGGTTCCTGTCTGAACTCCATTCCATTAAGGATTCACCACTTCTGTGTATCGATCGATACCTGGCTCAACAGGACCTCGTCGCTGGCGCCTCACGACATTGGTTCTGAACGAATTGCACTTCGTCGTCGAATGTTCGAAACGATTTGTGGGTTTACGCTGTGATTCGCTCAATACAAAGGGGCCACCAGGCATCGTATTCACCCATATGAACGCGTAAATAGATATTCAACGTTCAGCGTGTTTACCCGATCCACAATGCGAGAGGCTATTGAGGTTAAGTGGCCGTCTGAGAAGTCCGTAGCCCATTCAGTGAGTCAGCCTATGCCAAAAGGGGACGTCTCGGACAGCCCTTAACAGACATGAGCGTGTGGCGGTAAATCTGCACGAATCGGGTCTGGCAACTACCATTCACCTCGACGCAGCCGAAAGCAGCACTGGAATGGCCCATGAACGATCATGAAAAGCTGATGCTGTCGCTCAAGATCATGCGAAATTCGTCGCTCGGAGATATGTTCTGGTATGTGCTTCTGGCATTTTGCATGTGGGTCTTATTTTATGTGATCTTCCGAGAACAGATCCGCCATCGACGAATATCTCCCATCGACCCGACATCGCGGCAGGTCGCCCGGGAGATCATTTATTCACTCCGCAGCATTGCAATTTTCGGACTGGTGGCGGCTCTGACAGTCTATGCTGCTTGTTATGGCTGGACTCAACTTTATTTCCGAGTTGATGACTACGGATGGGTTTGGTTCGTGTTGAGCATTGGACTGATGATTCTGGTTCACGACGCTTATTTCTATTGGACTCATCGGACGCTGCATCACGCTTGGTTGTATCGCCGATTTCATCACACCCACCACCTTTCGACCAATCCAACGCCTTGGGCAGCGTACTCCTTCAGTCCAGCCGAGGCATTGATCCAGGCGGGAATCGCTCCCCTGGTCGCTGTTCTATTTCCGGTTCACCCTGCGGCATTCGGCCTCTTCATGGTCTGGCAAAACGTGTTTAATGTATTAGGACACTGTGGCCATGAAATCTTTCCGCGCTGGTTCATCCGCAGTCCTCTCGCCTGGATCTCGAACTCGGTGACTCACCATGCTCTCCATCACGAGAAATTCCGTTCCAACTTCGGCCTGTACTTTAACTTTTGGGATCGGATGATGGGTACGAATCATCCGAACTATGAGCAGCGATTTGAGTCCATCACGGATGCTCCTCCAATGAATCGAGAGGAATCATTCGGATTGCCAAGTGGAATGCCAAGTCGCACAATTCCCCCTCGCTCAATGAATCACATACGGCATTGATGCAAACCGGCGCATTTCAGACATTCAGTGAGTTCTCTTGCAGGGTTAAGTCAGCTCTGGTTCTTATTCGCCGCCTGGTGTGTCCGCTGTCGGGGTGGTCCGTGATCGACCACCGGGCGACTGTTCTCAAACGCTGAGACGGTGTCTGCCAACTCAGGTTGCGTAGTGCAAAAGCCCCTACGGTTGCCCGGCTCAGCAGGGTTTGCTCTCGCCATTTCGCGAAAGAGTTACGATTTTCGGATTCCGCGGCATTTTGTGTGTAAGGTCGAGACATATCGCCGGTAATCCCAGATGCAGGACGGTAACCGAGTTGTTGGAGCATCGGCTTGATAAAGCTTACCGGGAAGGTGGGGCGCATTACTGGCGGTTTGCGTGGCCGTGGCGACGCAATCGCGACGCGACTGGCCGCGGACGGTGCCTGTACCGGGCCATTGGGCCGTACCGCAGAAGGCCGCCCGGCACTGAACTACTTCGGACACGTCGATGAAATCGCCGCAATGGTGGCGTTCGTGGGCGGTCTGCAGTCTTCGTGCAGCACCGGGGCGATTCTTACCGTTGATGTTGAAATGAATGCTTGACGGCGCGACGCCGTGAAGGATTTTTGGAGCACGCTTCCATGTCGCTGGAATCGTGAGATTTCGAACGTAATACCCCAAACCTTCCCGAATTCTGACGAATCCGGCTGCAAAAAAGCCTGGACGGCGTAGCCCGCGGGGCGCCCACAGATTGGGACCATGTCGATTGCTCGAAAGCGGCCAAGGCGATCGTACTCGATACGGTGGCCGCAAACTGAATTGTAGGCCGAATCGGTGCATTCAAATAAGTGGGCGAGCGATCATGAACGAATTTCAAAATAAGGTGCAACATGAATGCGTCAAAATCTGAATTGCAAGACCGTCCGGTAGTGGACATCGCTCTGCTAGTCATACGCGTGATCGTTGGGGTCATCTTTGTCGCCCACGGGTCCCAGAAGCTCTTCGGTACGTTTGGTGGGCCGGGCCTGGCGGCCATGGTCCAGCCGCCCCCCAATGGCATGGGGCCGCTTGGGTATCCTGTCACGATCGGAGAGTTCTTCGGCGGACTGGGGCTGATCTTCGGCTTCCTGTGCCGCTTTTCCGCGGCCTCGCTTATTGTCGTCATGCTGGGGGCCATCGGCTTAGTTCACGGTCAGCACGGGTTCTTTCTCGGTCATGGGCCGACCGACACGCTCGCCACATCCGGCTTCGAATACAACCTGGCGCTGATCGGGCTTCTCGCGCCCATACTGATCGCCGGCCCTGGTAGGTTAGCAGTCGGGCAGTACCTGCCCTTACCCAAATCCGCGCAAACAAGCCGCCCGATCGCAGTTCTGGAGTAACGGAGTTTACCAACAACGTGCGAGACAAACGCTAAACAAAGACAAGGAGATCCACATGTTATCCGAGAATCAAGAACTGATCGCCGTGATCGGTGCAACAGGACATCAAGGCGGTGCAGTGGTTCGTGCCCTGCAGGCGAGCGACCAATTCAAGGTCCGCGCTCTGACCCGCAATCCAGTTAAGCATCGAGACCTGGCTGATGAAGTCGTCGAAGTGGACTTGAACCGTCCGGAAACCCTTGAACCGGCTTTTGCCGATGCAGACGGCGTATTTTTAGTCACCAGCTCTTCGCTAGAGGGTACCGACGAATTTGCGCAGGGAACGGCTGCGGTACGCGCGGCCAAAGCCGCGGGGGTTAAACACTTTATCTGGTCCACACTGCCGGATGTCAAAGCGATCAGCGCCGGTAAATTCACCGTTCCCCACTTTACTCGCAAGGCGAAGGTCGATCGCGTGGTCGCGGAAGCGGGGTTTGCGAATCATACGTTCGTCATGCGCCCTTCTTCTACCAGAACCTCACAGGCGTGATCGCTCCGCAGCAGCAGGTAGATGGATCCATGGGTTGGGCGCTCCCGCTCGATCCGAGTGTGCGTTGTATTCATATGGGTGACATTCGCGAACTGGG